>NZ_JBJIAK010000010.1:0-128825 GCF_045310915.1 Mycobacterium sp. SMC-17
AATTATTCCTTGCAGGACAGGCACTTTCGCTTATCTACACACCCCCACAGTCAACATTCCACGAAAAATCCGGGCTAGTCGGCGTCCATGTTGCCCGGGGCCGTCTTCGAGACCTGAACCAGGAACTCGTAGTTGGTCTTGGTCTTGCGCAGCTGGCTCATCAGCAGGTCGATGGCCTGGTGCGGGTCCAGACCCGACAGCACCCGACGCAGCTTGTGCACGATCGCGAACTCGTCGGGGCCGAGCAGCAGCTCGTCCTTACGGGTACCGGACGGGTTGACGTCGACGGCCGGGAACACGCGGCGCTCGGCGATCTTGCGGTCCAGCTTGAGCTCGGCGTTACCCGTGCCCTTGAACTCCTCGAAGATGACGGTGTCACCGGTGGAGCCGGTCTCGACCATCGCGGTCGCGATGATGGTCAGCGAGCCGCCATTCTCGATGTTGCGCGCAGCACCGAGGAAGCGCTTCGGCGGGTACAGCGCGGTGGAGTCGACACCACCGGACAGGATGCGGCCCGACGCCGGCGACGCGTTGTTGTACGCGCGGCCCAGGCGGGTGATCGAGTCCAGCAGCACGACGACGTCCTTGCCCTGCTCGACCAGGCGCTTGGCCCGCTCGATGGCCAGCTCGGCGGCCTGGGTGTGGTCTGACGGCGGCCGGTCGAAGGTCGAGGCGATGACCTCACCCTTCACCGAGCGCTGCATGTCGGTGACCTCTTCCGGACGCTCGTCGACGAGCACCACCATGAGGTGGCATTCCGGGTTGTTCTTGGTGATCGCGTTGGCGATGTCCTGCATGATCGTCGTCTTACCGGCCTTCGGCGGGGACACGATCAGCGCACGCTGGCCCTTACCGATCGGCATGATCAGGTCGATCACACGCGTGGTCAGCCGCTCCGGAGTGGTCTCCAGACGCAGCCGCTGGTTCGGGTACAGCGGGGTCAGCTTGGTGAAGTCGGGCCGGTTGCGCGCGGCTTCGACCGGACCACCGTTGACGCTGTCCAGACGCACCAGCGGGTTGAACTTCTGGCGCGGGTTGTTGCCGCCACCGGTGTTCTCGCCCTCGCGTGGGACCCGCACGGCGCCGGTCACCGCGTCGCCGCGGCGCAGTCCGTTCTTGCGGACCATGTTCATCGAGACGTAGACGTCGTTCGGTCCGGCCAGGTAGCCCGAGGTGCGGACGAACGCGTAGTTGTCCAGCACGTCGAGGATGCCGGCGACCGGCTGCAGGACGTCGTCTTCGCGCAGTTCGGTCTCGGCGTTGCCGCCCTGGTTGTCGCCGCGCTCGCCACGACGACGACGGTCGCGGTCCCGGAACCGACGGCCACGACGGCCCTGGCGGCTGTCGTCGTCGTCATTGTTGTTGGCGTTGTCGCCCTGGTCGCGGTTGCCACCCTGGTCGCGGTTGCCACCCTGATCGCGGTTGCCGCCCTGGTTGCGGTTGCCGCCGCCCTGGTTGTCGCCACCGCGGTCGCGGTTGCCGCCCTGGTCGCGGTTGCCACCCTGGCTACCTTCGGCCTTGTTGCCGCCCTGGTTGCTGTTGTCGGCGTTCCGCTCGCGGTTGCGCTCCTCGCGCGGGGCCTCGGCGTTGTCCGTGTTCTCGCCCTTGTCGGCCTTTTCGGCGGGCTTGTCACCGGCGTCGGCAGCGTCACCGTCGGCGGGCGCACCGGCCCGGCGCGACGCGCCGCGGCGCTCGCGGCGCGGGGCCTGCTCGGCGGCGGGGGCGGCAGCGTCGCTGTCGGTGTTCGAGGCCGGAGCCTGGGCTTCCTTGGCCTCGGTGGGGGCGTCGGTGCCGTTCACGGCCTCGGCGGCCTTGGTCTCGTTCTTGGCTTCGGCCTTGGCGGCCTTGGCTTCGCTCTTGGCGCCGTTGGCCTCGCCACGGTGTTCCCGGATGGCGGCGATCAGTTCGCTCTTGCGCATGCCGGAGGTGCCCTTGACGCCGGCCTCGGCGGCGAGCGCGCGCAGGTCGGGGAGCAGAAGACTGGTCAGCGATCCGGAGCGTCCGGCCGCCGGCGCTTCAGTTGCCGGGGCATCAGTGTTGCCGTCGGCGGTGAAGAGGTCCGTATCAGTCACGGATTTCCTTTCTGTGCCCTCGCGCAGCTGATCAGGCGAGGGTTTGGTTCGCAGTCGGACGGCTTCCCCGAACCGCATTCGTCAAATGCCGGGTCGGCTGAGGCACTGCAACAGCCAGGCACCAGGATTTGTCGCCGTGCGGCGAACCATCAGTCCACGAGTTGAACATCAAAGAGAAGAGTGGTCGTCCTACCGTAGGCGCAGGTACTAGAGCCTGCGATTGCTGGACGCTGCGAGAATATCTCTCATCCGACAATGAAGCAAGAATTGCCACTCGGCGTGTGCTCTCCGCTAAACGCCGGCACCGACGGTCCAGCGAACCCCTTGGCCCACCGCCATCTTCTCGACGGCGAAACCGTTGGCCGCACCGAATTCGAGGACTTCGGCCGGTAGTTCGGGCTCGGTGCTGAATGCGATAACCGCAGGTCCAGCACCAGAAAGCACTGCTGCCACCCCAGAACGCCGGAGCATCGCCAGATATTCCGCCGAGGCCGGCATCGCCGCCGCGCGCTGCGGCTGGTGCATCACGTCTTCGGTGGCCGCCATCAGCAAATCTGGACGCTGCGTGAGCGCCACCACCAGGAGCGCGGCCCGGCTGACGTTGAACGTGGCGTCCTTGTGCGCGATCTGCTCGGGAAGCACCGCGCGGGTCTCGGCGGTCGACGACCGCACCTGCGGAATCGCCGGGAACAGGTGGATGTCGGGATGCAGCGTCAGCGGCGCGGCCGCGTACACCGGGCCGGGCTCGGTCCAGGACACCACCGCACCGCCCAGCACGGCGGCCGAGGCGTTGTCCGGATGCCCCTCGAACTCCGACGACAGCTGGACCAGCTGATCGAGCGTCAGCGGCTGCGAACCAGATTGGGCGATAAGGCCATTGGCCACCGCCAAACCGCCCACTACTGCGGCGGCCGATGAGCCGAGGCCGCGTGAATGCGGAATGACGTTGCGGCACTTGATGTTCAGACCGGAAACCGAAACGCCGCCGGCGGCCAGGCCACGCCGGATCGCCCGCACGACCAAATGGGACTCGTCGTCCGGAACCTGCCCGGCCCCCTCCCCCGTCACCTCGATGACGAGGCCGGATTCGGTTGTCTCAGCCTGAATTTCGTCGTACAGGCTCAACGCCAGTCCCAGGCTGTCGAAGCCGGGGCCGAGATTGGCGCTCGAGGCGGGGACGACGGCGGTGGCGAGCAGGCCGGCGGGCAGGTTTTCGGTCACTGCGTCAGACCAGTCCGAGCTGTTCGACCACGGCGGTCGGATCGACCGGGATGGCCTTGACCTCGGGCATACCCTTGAGGGCGTTGTCGGGGTCCTTGAGGCCGTTGCCGGTGACGGTGCAGACCACGGTCGAGCCGGGCTTGACCCAGCCGTCCTCGATGGACTTGAGCAGACCGGCGATGCTGGCGGCCGAGGCCGGCTCGACGAACACGCCTTCGGCCTTGGCGACCAGGTGGTACGCGGCCAGGATCTCTTCGTCGGTGGCAGCGAGGAAGCGACCGTCCGACTGCTCCCGTGCCGCGACGGCGCCGTCCCACGAAGCCGGCGAACCGATCCGGATCGCGGTGGCGATGGTCTCGGGGTTCTTGACGGGCTCGCCGAGCACCAGCGGCGCCGCACCGGCGGCCTGTGTGCCGAGCATGCGGGGCAGCCGGTCGGACACGCCGTCGCGGTGGTATTCGCTGTAGCCGCGCCAGTAGGCGGTGATGTTGCCGGCGTTGCCGACGGGCAGCGAGTGCACGTCAGGGGCGGTGCCGAGGGCGTCGACGATCTCGAACGCGGCGGTCTTCTGGCCCTCGATGCGGACCGGGTTGACGGAGTTGACCAGGGCGATGGTCGGGTAGTCGGCGGTCAGCTTGCGGGCCAGCTCCAGACAGTCGTCGAAGTTGCCGTCGACCTGAATGATCTTGGCGCCGTGCATGACTGCCTGCGCCAGCTTGCCCATCGCGATCTTGCCCTGCGGGATCAGCACCGCGCAGGTGATACCGGCACGCGCCGCGTAGGCGGCCGCCGACGCCGAGGTGTTACCGGTGGACGCGCACAGCACGGCCTTCTGGCCGCGGGCGACGGCGTCACTCACGGCCATGGTCATGCCACGGTCCTTGAACGAACCGGTCGGGTTCAGTCCCTCGACCTTCAAATGCACTGTGCAGCCGGTCTGTTCGCTCAGCCGCTTGGCGTGGATGAGCGGGGTGCCACCCTCGAGCAGGGTGACCGGCGTCCAGTTCTCGGTGCCGGGCAGACGGTCCCGGTAGGCCTCGATCAGGCCGGGCCACGGCTTGTGCACGCTCATTACTTACTGGTTCCTTCCATGCGCAGCACGCTGTTGATGCTCTGCACTGCTTCGTGATCGGCAAGGGCCGCAACGGTTTCCGAAAGCGCTTCATCGGTGGCCCGGTGGGTGACGACGACGATGCGGGCGCCGCTGCGCTGGCCGGACTCGTCCTCCATGCCCTCCTGGCGAACCTCGGCGATGCTGACCTCGCGCTTGCCGAATTCGGCTGCGACAGAAGACAACACACCGGGCTTGTCTGCCACGTTCATGCTGACGTAGTAGCGGGTCTCGATGGCGCCGATCGAGGCGATCGGCAGCTTGGCGTACTTCGACTCCCGCGGACCACGGCCACCCTGCACGCGGTTGCGCGCGGCCATGACGACGTCACCCATGACGGCCGACGCGGTCGGCGCCCCACCGGCGCCGCGGCCGTAGAACATCAGCTCGCCGGCGGCCTCGGCCTCCACGAAGACCGCGTTGAACGCGCCGTTGACCGAGGCGAGCGGGTGATCCAGCGGCACCAGTGCCGGGTAGACACGGGCCGAAACCCGTTGCTTGCCTTTACCGGTGGTCAGCCGCTCGCAGATGGCGAGCAACTTGATGGTGCAGCCCAGCGCCTTGGCGGACTCGAAGTCGGCGGCACTGACCTTCGTCATGCCCTCGCGGTAGACGTCGTCGGCGGTGACCCGGGTGTGGAACGCGATGGACGCCAAGATCGCGGCCTTGGCGGCGGCGTCGTAGCCCTCGACGTCGGCGGTCGGGTCGGCCTCGGCATAGCCCAGCACGCCGGCTTCGGCGAGCGCGTCGGCGTAGTCGGCGCCGGTCTCGCTCATCGCCGACAGGATGTAGTTGGTGGTGCCGTTGACGATGCCGGCCACCCGGCACACGACGTCACCCGCCAGAGACTGGGTCAGCGGACGGATCACCGGGATCGCACCGGCGACGGCCGCTTCGAAATACAGGTCCACGCGCGCCTTTTCGGCGGCCTGGGCCAGTTCACCGGTGGACTGCGCCATCAAGGCCTTGTTGGCGGTGACCACCGACTTGCCCTGCTCCAGCGCGGCCATGATGGCCTTGCGGGCCGGCTCGACGGGACCCATGAGCTCGATGACGATGTCGACGTCGTCGCGCGAGACCAGGGCCTCGATGTCGTCGGTGAGCATGTCGACGGGCACGCCGCGGCCCTTGGCAACCTTGCGGACACCGACGCCGCGCAGCTCCAGTGGCGCACCGATGCGAGCGGCCAAGTCGTCAGCGCTGTTCTCGATGATCCGGACCACCTCGGTCCCGACGTTCCCGAGTCCGAGAACTGCTACGCCGATTGGCTTTTCACTCATTGACCACTCACCTCCAGGCTCAACAGGTCTTCGACGGTCTCCCGACGCAAGATCAGGCGCGCGTTGCCGTCCTTCACCGCGACGACGGCGGGACGGGTCAGCAGGTTGTACCGGCTCGACATCGAATAGCAGTAGGCGCCGGTGGCGGCGACCGCCAGCAGATCACCCGGCACCAAATCTTCGGACACCCAGGTGTCCCGGACGATGATGTCGCCGGTCTCGCAATGCTTTCCGACGATCCGGGCCAGCGTCGCTGGGGCGTCGCTGGCGCGCGACACCAGCCGGGCGTCGTACTGGGCGTCGTACAGCGACGGCCGGATGTTGTCGCTCATGCCGCCGTCGACGCTGACGTAGCGCCGGTACTTGTCGGCCGACACGGCAACGTCTTTCACGGTGCCGACCTCGTAGAGCGTGATGGTGCCGGGGCCCGCGATCGCGCGGCCGGGTTCCACGACGAGCTTGGGCGTGGGTAGGCCGACGGCCTCGGACTCAGCCTTGACGATGGCCTTGAGCTTGTCGGCCAGTTCCTTCATCGGTGGCGGGTCGTCGCTGGGCAGGTACGAGATGCCCAGTCCCCCACCGAGATCCATGACAGACATCTGCGCCGTCTTCTCGACACCGAATTCGGCGACGACGTCGCGCAGCAGGCCGATGACGCGGTGGGCGGCGATCTCGAACCCGGCGACGTCGAAGATCTGCGAGCCGACGTGGCAGTGCAGACCGACCAGCCGCAGGTTGTCGGTGGCGAAGACCTGGCGCACCGCGTCCATCGCCGCGCCGCTCGCCAGCGAGAGACCGAACTTCTGGTCCTCGTGGGCGGTGGAGATGAACTCGTGGGTGTGCGCCTCGACGCCCGGGGTCACACGGACCAGGACGTCCTGCACCACAGCGGCCGCGCCGGCGATGGCCTCCAGGCGTTCGATCTCGATCTCGGAGTCCAGCACGATGTGCCCGACGCCGGCCGCGACCGCGGCGGTCAGTTCAGAGACCGATTTGTTGTTGCCGTGCACCGTGATTCGCTCGGCCGGGAAGTCGGCGTGCAGGGCCACGGCCAGTTCGCCGCCGGTGGCGACGTCGAGGCACAGGCCCTCCTGCGCGACCCAGCGCGCGATCTCGGCGCACAGGAAGGCTTTTCCGGCGTAGTGCACGTGCTCGCCGCCACCGAAGGCGTCGGCGATCTCGCGGCACCGCGAGCGGAAGTCGTCCTCGTCGATGACGAACAGCGGCGTGCCGAACTGCTCGGCCAGTGCACCGACCGTCACACCAGCGATGCTGACCTGCCCGTCGGCACCCCGAACCAGGTTGCGCGGCCAGACATTCGGCGCCAGCAGGTTGACCTCGTCGGGGGTCTGCGGCTTCTCCGGCACCACGTTGCCGGTCGGCTGCCCGCTCACATCCGCTCCGGGGCGCTCACGCCGAGGATCTGCAGACCGTTGGCGATGACCTGGCGGGTGGCCGCGCACAGCGCCAGGCGCGCCCGGTGCAGGTCGCTGTGCTCTTCGTCGCCCATCGGGAGCACGCGGCAGGAGTCGTAGAACCGGTGGTAGTCACCGGCCAGGTCTTCCAGGTACCGGCACACACGGTGCGGTTCCCGGAGGGCCGCAGCGGTTTTGAGGACCCGCGGGAACTCGCCGATGGTGCGCATCAGCGTGGCTTCGCGATCGTGGCTGAGTAGGTCGAGGTGACCAAGGTCGGACTGCAGGCCGAGGTCGGCCGCGTTGCGCGCCAGGGCCGACAGCCGCGCGTGCGCGTATTGCACGTAGTAGACCGGGTTTTCGTTGGACGCGCTGGCCCACAACCCCAGATCGATGTCGATGGGGCTGTTCACCGACGACCGGATCAGCACATAGCGCGCCGCGTCCACGCCGATGGCGTCGACCAGGTCCTCGAGGGTGATCACGGTGCCGGCGCGCTTGCTCATGCGCATCGGCTGGCCGTCCTTGAGCAGGTTGACCATCTGGCCGATCAGCACCTCGACGGTGGCCGGGTCCTCGCCGAGCGCGGCGGCGACGGCCTTGAGACGGCCGATGTAACCGTGGTGGTCGGCGCCGAGCATGTAGATGCACAGGTCGAAACCGCGCTGGCGCTTGTCCAGGTAGTACGCGATGTCACCGGCGACGTACGCGGGGTTGCCGTCGCTCTTGATGACGACGCGGTCCTTGTCGTCACCGAAGTCGGTGGTGCGCAACCAGATTGCGCCGTCCTGCTCGTAGATCGAGCCGTTGTCGCGCAGCTTGTCGATGGCTTCCTGCACCCGGCCCGAGGTGTGCATCGAGTCTTCGTGGGTGTAGACGTCGAAGTCGGTGCCGAAGTCGTGCAGCGACTGCTTGATCTGGCCGAACATCAGGTCCACGCCGAGCTCACGGAAGACTTCCTGACACTCGTCGGCGGGCAGGCTCAGCGCGTCGGGCCGCTTGGCCACGACGTCGGCGGCGATGTCCTTGATGTAGTCGCCGCCGTAGCCGTCCTCCGGGGCCGGCTCGCCCTTGGCCGCCGCGACCAGCGAGCGGGCGAAGCGGTCGATCTGCCCGCCGTGGTCGTTGAAGTAGTACTCGCGGACGACGGTGGCGTCCTGCGTCGCCAGCAGGCGGCCCAGCGCGTCACCGACGGCGGCCCAGCGGGTGCCGCCGATGTGGATGGGTCCGGTCGGGTTCGCCGAGACGAACTCCAGGTTGATGTGGCGGCCCTTGAGCTCTTCGGAGGTGCCGTAGCGGTCGCCGGCGCCCAACACGTTGAGAATGACGACGCTCTGCGCGGACGCCTCGATGCGCAGGTTCACGAAGCCCGGACCGGCAACGGTGGCGTCGGCGATACCGTCGGCGTCGTTCAGCCGCTCTGCGAGCCATTCGGCCAGGTCACGTGGGTTGACGCCGACCTTCTTGCCCAGCTGCAGCGCCAGGTTGGTCGCGTAATCACCGTGCTCGGGGTTGCGCGGACGCTCGATGGCCACTGTTTCGGGCAGCGCGGCGAGGTCCAGGTCGTGTTCGACCAGGACCACGGCGGCGGTGTTCTTGAGCAGTTCAGCCAGATCGGCGGGGGTCACGGGGGTCCATCCTATGGGCTGAGCTGCTCAGGCTTGTCATCGGTCACCTGCTGGTCGGTAGGCAGTCCGCACCGATTCGGGAGGCGGGCCACCGATGCGCTAGTCTGTGATCGCCCAACGGCGCCGCTGGCTCGCCAGCATCAAGCGCCCCCGTAGCTCAGGGGATAGAGCGTCTGCCTCCGGAGCAGAAGGCCGCAGGTTCGAATCCTGCCGGGGGCACCCAATCAAACTTTCACGTGCGGTTCCGCACGTCTTGCCGGCCCAAGCACCCCCGACCGCAATCAGAGTGCTCAGCGACGGCCACTACCCGAGTTGTACCCCGGTGACGCCACGTCTGACTCGGAGAGCTCGAAGGGCGGCGGCGCCATGACTTCAGGGGTGAACAGATTGCCCCCGGTCGGGGTCCCCTCGGCAGGCGGTGCGCTCTCGGCGGGTGGGGTGCCGATGATCTCGCTGGTGCCGACAGGAGTGTCGGAAACATCCTCAGATGCGTCGCCCACGGGACCGCGCGGCACCCAGACCAGCAGGTCCTGCATACCGTCGTTGTAGACGACGCTGTTGGGCACGTCGCCGACGACGTCGAAGTAGAGCTTGCCGGTCGACGTCCCGCCGGGCGGTGCCGACGGCAGACCGCCACCGATCACGCGGTAGTTTGCCCCGCTCTCGGCCCGGGCGTTGAAGAACGCGGTGATCGGGTTGGCCCAGCCGCCGACTCCTTCGACCGTCACGGTCGCCGAGTAGAGCTGGCCGTTGTGCGGCACGGGGTCCGAGCTCGGCTTCAGGCCCTTGACCGTGTAGCCGATCTCGTTCAGCGTCTCCTGCTGTCCGAACGGCTTGATGTTGTTGGCCGCCGAAGCGGAGCCCGCCGTCATGCCGGCCATACCGAACACGATCGCCGCGATGCCCACGGGCGCCACAAGTTTGATTTTCACCGTTACTCCCGTCCCACACCGAGGCAGTGTCCAACGCGGAGGTTACCCGCCGAACCGCTGGTCAAACGCAACTTCGCGCAGATCATTCGGACGTTCAGTGCCCGGCTGCCGGGACACCAGCATCCGCTGCGTGCCCGAGCGGGATAGGAACGAGCCGAATCTCGAGATCGGAAGGATGTCATGGGCAAGCAATTCGGGTGGGGACGCTTCTTGGTGGTCGCGCTGCCGGTATCGATTCTGACGTTCATCCTCGACGTCGTCTTCCACAAGACCGCGGGACCGGCACTCTTCGGCAACAGCTACCCGGCGGCCGACTACCCGCAGCGCCCGCTCGCCGAAATCATGGACCTGTTCCCGTTTCTCGGGTTCACGTACGTCCTGCAGCTGACGATGCTGTGCTTCCTGTTCCTGCGGCTGTACCCGGGCCGTGGGCTGGGCAAGGCCGCCTGGTGGGGCATCTGGGGCGGCCTGTTCGTCGTCATTCCCAACATGCAGTTCTTCGTCGCCGTCGCCCACACCACGTGGACGATGCTCATCATCCAGATGATCGAAGCCATCGCGCTGTGTGTCCTGGCGGCGTGCCTCTTCGAGATCGCCTACCACCCAAAGGATTACAACCAGGACAACGCGGCAACCACGAGCGCCTCGGTGCCGGTGTCGAGCGTCGGCTGAATCACCGGGCCGAACGTCGGCGAGTGGTTCACCGGGATGTCCTGACTGATCCGGCCGGCTTCCGCAGCACGGCTGAATTCGGCGGCATCGATGCCGCCGAACATCCAATAGGTGTACGGCACGCCGAGCGCCCGCGGGATGTCGCTGAAATCCTCACTCGCGGAGGCCTGCGGGATGGCCAGCACACGGTCGCCGAATTGCTCGACGAACGCCTCATGAACCCGGGCGGTGGCGGCCTCGTCATTGTCGGTGACCGGAAACTGGTCGTAGAACTCGAATTCCGGCTCCTTCGGGGAATCCGACGCCTGGCACTCGGCGATGACGATACGCTTGACGGCCGCGATGACGGCGGTGCGCACCGCCTCGTCGTAGGTGCGCAGATTCAGTTCCAGCACGGCGTGGTCACCGATGATGTTGCTCTTGGTGCCCGAATTGATGCTGCCGACGGTGAGCACGACGGTCTCGATCGGCGCGACCTCGCGCGACACGATGGTCTGGAGCCGGACGACGATCATCGCGGCCAGCACAACGGGATCGATGGTGGGGTTGGGCATGGACCCGTGGCCGCCGCGGCCGTAGACCGTCACGCGGATGCTGTCGGCCGCGGCCATCACCGGCCCGCTGCGGGTGCCGACGTATCCGGCCGGAGCCGGAGCGACGTGCTGACCCAGCGCCACGTCGACCGTGCCGACGACGTCTGCCAGCCCGTCGGCGACCATGCCGGCGGCACCGCCGCCGACCTCTTCGGCCGGCTGAAACAACGCAATCGCGGTGCCCTGCCAGTGATCTCGCCCGTCGGCCAGCAGCGCGGCCGCGCCGAGCAGACAGGTGACGTGGGTGTCGTGGCCGCACGCGTGCATGACGGGCACGTCCTTGCCGGCGGCGTCGGTGCTGCGCACCGTGCTGGCGTAGGGCAGCCCGGTGGCCTCGGCGACGGGGAGCGCGTCCATGTCGGCGCGCATGAGGACCGCCGCACCGTCACCGTTGCGCAGAATGCCCACCACGCCGGTGCCGCCTATTCCGTCTGTCACTTCATAGCCGAGCTCGTTCAGCTTGTCCGACACCAGCTTTGCGGTGCGATGTTCCTGATGTGACAGCTCCGGGTGCTCGTGCAGGTCCCGGTACAGGTTCTCCTGCCACACCCGCACCTCGGGCAAGCCGGCCAGCACGTCCGTCGCACGACTCACAGCGCCGCCTCTCCGGTGAAGTCCTTGACCACGTCGGCCACCCGGCGCAGCTGGTCGATGTCCGAACTGGTGGGGATGAGATGCACCTCGTCGGTGCCGATGTCATCGAATTTCTGCAGCACGTCGAGCAATTCGTCCTCCGTGCCGGCCCAGCCCGTGGTGGGCGCCATCGCGTCGACGTACTCCTCGGGAATCCAGTTCATGTACCGGCGCAGGTGCCGGTGCACCTGGTTGCGCGCTTCGTCCTTCTCCCCGAGGGCGAACCAGAACGACGTGGCCAAGTGCGGCTTGGGTTTTCCCGCCTCGGCCCACGCCTCCCGGGCGACGTCGAACAGTTCGCTCTCTCGGTCCACGTTGAGGTCCAGCGTGGTACCGGCCACGCCGTCCGCCCAATTGGCCGCGCTGCGTATGGTTTTCGGACCGATGGTGCCGACCAGCAATCGCGGGCCACCCGGTTGGACGGCCTCGGGTCCGACGGGCAGCACGGATTCGGTGAGCTTCTCCCCCGCCCAGACGCGCTTCATCAGCGCGACCCGCTCGGCCATGCCGCGCATGGTCTGGGTCTTCGGGTCGGCACCGACGGCGTTGTAGTCCTCGTGCCGTCCCCCGACGCCGAGGCCGACCGTGAGCCGTCCCCCGCTGAGCATGTCGCCCGTGGCAAGCGCTTTCGCCAGCATCACCGGATCATGCAGTTGCGGGACGATCACCGTGGTGACGAGCCGCACGCGGTCGGTCCAGGCCGCCAGGGCGCCGAGCAGCGTCAGGGAATCGGGATTGTCGAACGCGATGCGCTCACCCCAGCACAGGGACGAGAAGGGCCCGCCGTCGATCACTCTTGCCCAGGCCGTCAGCGTTGCCGCATCGAGGTTGGGCTCCATCACTGGCATCGTCATCCCGATCTGCACACAGCCGATTCTGGCATGCGCGTCCAGCGCGAGGGTTCGGGTCGGCCGGCCGGACTCCGTCCATGAGCGGACCGGCAAGGCCCGGTACAGGGCGAACCGGTGGGGGTTTACCCCCAGAGATGTCGCGGGAAAACGCCGTGTCCCGGGGCTTCGCCGGTGCCTAAGTTGGAGGCATGGTCGCAACAGCTACAGACCCCGCGTCGGCCGAGCCGACACATCCGACAACGACGCCGCCGGTGCCGCGCGCATCAGACCTCGGTGTCGTCCCGACGTCGTCGATGATCGTCGGCGCGTTCGCCGGCATGATCTGGTTCTGGATACCGCTGTCCCTGCTCATCCTCGCCGTCACCTCGATCCCCTCGGTGATCGGGACGGTGTTCGGCGGAGTGGTGTTCGTCTACGCCGTCCGCGCCACCGACCGGGTCGAGCGGCTGCGCAGCGAGGCGGTGTTCGGCTTCGGCATCGCCGTCCCGTACCGAAAGCTGACGCCCTACAGCGGTTTTCAAGGATGGGCCCACCAATTGTGGCTGGACGTGAGCAGCGGCCGGTTCTGGAAGGTGTTGGCGCACAGCTACCTGCGCATGGTCTTCGACATCTTCGCGGTCGGGCTGGCCTTCTCCCTGCTGGCTTTCGCGCTGCTCGGTCCTGCCGCGGCGACCGCGATCCACAACAGCGATCCCGCTGCCGGACTGAGCTTCATCTCCCCGCCGCTGTCCTGGCTGCTGGCCATCATCGCGCTGGCCGCCGCCGCAGGCATCCTGGTGTTCGGTCCCCGGGTGGACGCCGCCGTCGACCGGTGGCTGCTGCCGGCATCGCCCACGGCGGCGCTGCAGCACGAGGTCAGTGCCCTGCACCAGGCCCGTCGCGGCGCGGTGTCGTCGGCATCCACCGAACGGCACCGCATCGAACGCGACCTGCACGACAGTGTGCAGCCCCGGCTGGTGTCGTTGGCCATGACGATCGGGCTGGCCCAGACCAAGCTCGACTCGGATCTGCCCGAGGCCCGCAAGCTGATCGCCGAGGCACACGACGACGCCAAGGCCGCGCTCCTCGAACTGCGAAATGTGGTGCGCGGCATCGCGCCGACGATCCTGGCCGACCGCGGCCTGGACGCCGCACTGTCCGCGGTGGTGCAGCGCACCGAAACCGCCGGCGTGCCGGTGACGCTGGAACTGCAACTGCCGAAACGTTTTTCCGACGAGGTCGAGTCGTGCGCGTACTTCGTCGTCGCCGAGTCGTTGACCAACATCGCCAAGCACGCCCAGGCCACCCACGCCGTGGTCACGGTGCGCTACCACGAGCCCACCGACCAGCTCCACATCTCGGTGTTCGACGACGGTATCGGCGGGGCCCAGACGACCGGCGACGACACGACGGGCCTGCGCGGACTCGGTGAGCGGGTGCGCGCGGCGCGGGGCACCTTCGCCGTCTCGAGCCCCGAAACCGGAACGACGACCGTGACGGCGGTACTGCCATGCGCATTGTGATCGCCGAGGATTCGGCCCTGCTGCGCGCGGGTATCGAGCGCATCCTGATCGACGCCGGCCACGACGTGCTCGCTGGGGTGCCCGATGCCACCGAGCTGCTGCGGGCCGTCAACGAGCACAACCCCGACCTCGTCATCGTCGATGTCCGGATGCCGCCGACCTTCACCGACGAAGGCATCCGCGCCGCCGCGCTGCTGCGCAGCCAGAATCCCGAGTCACCGGTGCTGGTGCTGTCGCACTATGTCGAGGAACGGTACGCGGCTGACCTGATCGCCTCGGATACCAGGGGTTTCGGCTACCTGCTCAAGGACCGCGTCGCCGACGTCCCGGCATTCCTGGACGCCGTCACCACGGTGGGGACGGGTGGCACCGTCCTGGACCCGGAGGTGGTGTCCCAAATCCTGGTGCGCACCCACCGCCGCTCCACCCTGGCCGTGCTCACCCCGCGCGAGCAGGAAGTCATGCAGCTGATGGCAGAAGGCAAGACCAACTCGGCCATCGCAGGGCTGCTGCACATCTCGATCGGCTCCGCCGAGAAACACATCGCATCGATCTTCACCAAGCTGGACCTGACGCCCGACGACAGCGAGAACCGGCGGGTCCTCGCCGTCTTGCGCTATCTCGAATCCTGAAGAGAGAAAAGGACTTTCCCATGACTTCGAATCTGGATACCGCACCGCCGGCCGACACCGCCACGCCGCCCGCGCTGACCCCGGGCGGCCGGTCGGCGATGCGCTCGCTGCTGGTGGTGACCGCCCTCGTCGTGACGCTGTCGGCGGCCGCCGGGATCGGCGGATTGGCCTGGGGCATCAGCTCGGTGCGCGTCGCGGCCGAAACCGAGACCCTGCCGGCCGATTTCAGCTCCCTGACGATCGACACCGGCGATCTGCCGACTGCCATCAGGATCGCCAGCGACCGCAATGCCCATGAGCCACGGGTCCGGATGCGGCTGCTCAATACCGCAAAAGACGATCACCAGGCCCTGAAGGTCACCCGCAACGGTGGCGCTGTGAGCCTCACGGTGACCGGCACACCGTCGCCGCTGTTCGACTTCGGGCCGCCCGGGGAGATCATGGTGACGCTGCCTCCCGATGTCGCACACCGGCTTTCGGTCACCACCAAGCAGCAGGTCGGCGTGATGCTGAGTCTGACCGATCTGGATCAGCTGACCGTCCACAACACCGACGGCGCGGTGATCCTCGGTGGCAACGCCCGCCGGATCGAGATCCACACCCAGAGCGGCGATGTGCAGACGCGTGAGCCGATCGTCGTCACCGACGCGTTCATCGCCGACTCGACCGATGGCCACATCGCGGTGGACTTCAAAGAGGTCGCTCCGCGCACCGTGGAGGTCACCAACCGGGACTCCGACATCGACATCACCGTGCCGACCGGTGGGCCGTACCTGGTGCGGGCACAGGCGGGCGACCACGCGCAGGTGCGCGTGCCGCAGACCGAGGATCCGGCCCGCGCCGTCGCTCAGATCACCGCACGGACCGATGATGGCAGCATCACCGTCACTACGCGCCGGTGAACGGCCCCACCCGCAAGGTCGGGTAAGCCGTACTGGCGCAAGCGGTATCAGCATGGCCGATGATGATGGGCTCGGTGTCACCCGGCAGGTTGACCTGCAATCCGCTGACCGGCACGGCATTACAGTCGGCCGGGAAGTTGCCCGCGTTGACGATGCCGAGGTTCGCCGCGGTGGACTGGCCGGGTTCGATCACCACGACACCGATGACGGTCTCCGCATCCTGACTGGCGGCCACGCCGACCACATGGTTGTCGGAGCCGGCAATGAACGACACCGCCGGATAACCCGACATGCTGCACGGGGCGTCCCCGGAGTTCTTCAGGATCACCGGATAGAACGTCGTCCCGGCGGCACCGTCGGGCGGGCCGAGGCTCGGTGTCAGTTGCGCAGTGGCACAGCGCGGTACCTGGACGGGGTCGGCATGAGCGACCGTGATCGGCCAGGCGCAGGCCACCGCCAACGGGATCGCGACAACGGTTCGCATGCCTGCTCCTTTCCCGATGCTCACGCGAGCCCGGCCATGATGTCGGCGACCGAACCCGACCGGATTTTCCGGAATCCGGTGCCCGCCCAGACGTTTGTCCCGTCCGGGTCGCCGGCTGCCACCGCCGCCTTGCGCAGCGGGCTGGTGAGGTAATGCACCTCGGGATAGCCCAGCGGCGCCTGCTCGTCGTGTTCGTCGATGAACCGGTTGCGCAGCCCGCGGGCGTACCGTCCCGAGAAGGCTTTGGTGACAACGGTTTCGGTGAACCGTGGATCGACGAGTGCGGCGCGGTGCACCGGGCTGGAGCCAGACTCCTCGGCGAGCAGAAATGCCGTGCCGAGTTGTGCGGCCACGGCACCGGCGGCGATCACGGCGGCGACGTCGTCGCCGGTCATCAGGCCGCCCGCGGCGACGACGGGCAGTTCGGTGGTGGCGAGTACGTCGGCCAGCAGTTCGGTGAGTGGCTGCGTGGCGGGCGCGGCCAGCGGATCGTAGGTGCCGCGGTGGCCGCCGGCGCCGGGGCCCTGCACGGCGAGGGCGTCCACCCCAGTGGTTGCGGCCTGCGCGGCTTCGTCCGCGGTGGTGACCGTTGCGACGGTGGTGATACCGGCCTGCCGCAACCGCGCGCACTCGTCGGCGGTGGGCCCGCCGAAGGTGAAGGACACGACGTCGGGCCGCAGGTCGGCGACGACGTCGAGCTTGGCCGCCCAGTCGTCATCGTTGAATGTCGCATCGCCGAGCGCCGCCCCGTAGCGGGTGGCTTCGGCAGCGAGTTCGGTCGCGTACCGCTCGATCTCGCGGGGCTGTGCGGTACTGGGCTGCGAGGCAAAGAGATTCACGCCCAGCGGGCCGGTGGTCAGCGCGCGTGCGGCGGTGATGCGGTCGGCCAGCGTCTGCGCCGTCAGGTAGCCGGCTGCCACGAATCCCAGGCCACCGGCCGCCGACCCCGCAGCGGCCAGCTCGGGCGTCGATGGCCCACCGGCCATCGGCGCGACAATCACCGGAACTGCCAGCTCACGCAGGTCGAACGCCATACTTAGATCATGACAGGCAGGGGCCGCACACCGCGGCAGTGACGCGACGCTCGTGAACGGGTAGAACGGAGGAATATGGCCATCACCTTCAACCACACCATCGTCCACTCGACCGACCGCTCGGCCGCGGCCACCTTCTTCACCGAGCTCTTCGGTTTGCCTCCCGCCCAAGAAGGCGGGCCATTCCTCGCCGTCGAACTGAACCACGGCGTCAGCTTGGATTTCGCCCAGGTCCCAGAGGGGACAAACGTCGTCCCGCAGCATTACGCGTTCCTGGTGTCCGAGGATGAGTTCACCGCGATCTACGGCCGGATTCGCGAACGCGGACTGCAACATTGGGCCGATCCGCGCGGCCAGCATCCCGGCGAGATCAATCGCAACGACGGTGGCCGGGGCGTCTACTTCCAGGATCCCAGCGGGCATTACCTGGAGATCATCACCCGGCCGTACGGCTCAGGCGGCTGAGCACCCGGTCCGCCAGTGTCACGGCGCCCGGGCCACGCAACCGGGGCAACACCTTCGGCCGGTTGCCGAGCACCGAGATCAGCTCGGCGGCCGTGCCCTCCACCGCCGGCCCGGTCGTGCCGTGACGCCAGCCGGTGTCGACGGCGCTGAGCTGAAGACCCCGGCTGTTGCGGTATGCGGGGACGAACGGGTTGGGGAAGGCGACTTGGGTGTCCAGGACCGCGTTGAGCAGGTGGGCCGGGATGTCCGGTTCCCGGCCGACGGCGAACAGGATGTCCAGCTCGTGGGTGATGTGGTCGCCCAGCAGTAGCCGGGCCGGAAAGTATCGGCCGACGCCGGCGGGACGGGCGCTGACGGCTCGGAAATCGTCCAGCAGGCGTTCGGCGCTGCGGCCCCGTGCGCGTTCGGTGGCAGTGGCGGTGTTGGCGCGGTCGAAGTCGCGGTGCCGGATCATCTCCCCCACGAACGCGCCGACGGGATGACTGCATCCGACCACCAGATGTCCCAGCACGTCGCGGTTGCTCCACTCCACACACAGGCTCGGTGCGGCCCATTCTTGCGGCGTCAGGCCGGCAACGACGTCGGCGAATCGTTCGTCGTTGGCGCGCAACGCATCACGCGCGGACATCAGAGGTGCTCCGTCAGGAAGGCGAGCTGATCGTCGAGTACTCGCCGCACCAGCGGCGGGTGGTAGATCGCGAAATGGTCGGATGCGTAGTGCCGCGCGATCCCGCGCGGCGCTCGCTCGGCCACCGCTTGGGCGTACCGCGGATCCATCAGCGTCTCGTCATCGCAGACGCACACCAGGAGGGGCGCCTGGACCGTCGCGGCATGGCGCAGCGCCGATCTCGTGATCAGCAGCGCGGCGTCGACCGCGGTGATCCGATTGTCGAACGCGGTGCCGGCCGGCACCGTCGACCGCCACCCGTTCTCGGCTCCGGGCACCGTCACGAGCGCGTCGGTCCCGGGCTGTCCCACGATGGGCACGTAGCGACGTCCGCGCCGGAGAAGCGCACGCACCGCGTCGTGGACGATCGCCGGTGTCAGCCGCAGCGCACCCCGGATGCCGACGCTGCGGGCCGATGCCGGCCCGTGAGTGATGGGACATTGCACCACCGCGGCGGCGATGTCGGTGCGGCTGCCGGCCACCCGCACCACGTTCATGCCGCCGAGGCTCGTGCCCCACAAGCCGATGCGGTCGGCGTCGACTTGCGGGTGCCGCTGTAGGTAATCGATTGCGGCGTCGACGTCCCGGCATTGTTCAGGAATCGAAATATGTTGCCGCGGTTCGCCTTCGGAGGCCCCGTTGAACCGGTAGTCGAAGGACAAGGTGGCAATGCCCGCGGCGGCGAAATGCTGTTCGTACTGCGACAGCATCATGTCGCGGGTGGCGCCGAGACCGTGCACCAGGACGACGGCGGGATGCGGACCAGGGGTCGACGGCAACGTGAGCCACGCGGCGCAACGGTCTCCACCGCTGACGAAGTGCAACTGCTCGACCGGGATCGCTGATGTCATCTGAACTCCTCACATAAGTACGCTGTACGTATCGTCTACACTTCAACACGTACGACGTACTCGTCAAGGGGGTGCTCATGCGCGCACGGTTCACCACGGACGAAATCGCTTCCGCTGCACTGCGAATCGTCGACGAATCCGGTTTGGCGGCGCTCAGCATGCGGTCCCTGGCCGCGGCACTCGGCACGGGGCCGATGACGATGTACAACTACGTCGCCGACAAAGAGGGCCTGGAAGAACTCGTCGTCGCCGCGGTGTCCGCCGGGATCGAGGTGCCCGAACCCACCGACGACTGGGCCGCTGATGTCCATGCAACGGCGTCCGCGGTGTGGCGCGGCGTGCGGGCCCACCCGGCCGCCATCCCCCTCGTCCTGACCCGGCGAATGGCGTCGGCCACGGGGTTCGCTGCCGCCGACGCGCTCGTCGGCGCGCTCGAGCGGGCCGGCCTGTCCGACGCTGCCAGGCTGTCCGCGTTTCACGCGGTGCTGGGATTGGTGACCGGCTCGGCTCAGGCCCAGCTGGCCGGGCCGTTCTCGGGCGACGCCGCCGAGACTGCGGCCCGGATCGGGTCGGCAGCCGGAGTCCGGTACCCGCACATCGCCGCACTGTCCGAGGTGGCCGCGACCGTGTCGGTCGAGGACGACTTCGACGGCGGGCTGCGGATGCTGATCGCGGGCATCGCGGCGGCGGGCAGGTAGCGGCCGCTCATCCGCCGCGAGCGCGACGTAACTGCACGCGAATCACGGTGTGTCGGCGTACAAACACGGCCGCTCGCGGCAATGAGGACTAGCTGTAGCGGCAATGAGGGCTAGTTGTAAATGGGGGCTAGCTGTGGCCGCGGCGGGCTTCCTGGGTGCGGTAGTCACCTGCCAGCGTGCTGACGTGGTCTGGAAGCTTGCCCGTGGCCACGTCGGCGAGGCTGGTCTGTTCCAGCACCGAGCGCATGCTGGCGCGCAGGGCGCGCCACACATCGGTGAGGGCGGCCGTCGGCCCGGAGTACGGCAGATCGCCGAGTCCGATGTCGCGGACGCTCGCCAGCGGGCCGTCGATGCAACGCAGGACGTCGGCGATGCTGATGTCCGCGGCCGGCCGGGCCAGCTCGTAGCCGCCGTCGCGGCCGCGGTGGCTGCGCACCAGACGGTCGGTGCGCAGGTTGGTCAGGATGTCGACCAGGAACTGCGCGGGGATGCCCTGCGCCTTGGCCAGGTCCTCGGTCTTGACCAGCGCACCGGCGTCGGCGGCGGCCAGTTCGACCATGGCGCGGACGGCGTACTCCGCCTTGGCTGACATCCGCATCAGCCAATCATGCCATTCCGGGCCGGATTAGTCCGGAATAGCTGCGACGTTGGGCGCGACCACCGCCACCAGATCGGCCAGGCCGGCGAGGCTCGCCGCCTGCAGCGCCGCGGCCGGCACCGCCTGACCGTCGGGCCCGGCCAGGGTGCGCGTCGCCGTCGCGGCGGCCACGACCGTCGGCGCGTACCCGAGGCTGAACGCGCCACGGGCGGTGGAATTCACGCACATGTGCGTCATGAAGCCGGCGAGCACCAGGTTCGACGCGCCCAACGCCTTGAGCCGCTCATCGAGATCGGTCTGCACGAACGAGTTCGGGAACTGCTTGACGATCACCGGCTCGTCGCCGCGCGGCGCCACCCGGTCGACGATCGCACCGGACTCGCCCCCGATGTCGTACAGCGAGCCCGGCCCATCGTCGTGCTGGATGTGGATGACGGGGATGCCGGCCGTGCGGGCACGGTCGAGCAGTGCGGCAGTCTCATCGAGAGCGTCCTGCACACCCTCGAGCTCCATCACCCCTTGCGTGTAGGTGTTCTGGCAGTCGATCAGAACCAGGGTCGAGTCCGCGAGGCCGACCGGTTCGACAGGCAGGCTGGACAATTCACGCAGGGTGGGGCGAGTCATGTTGTGAGCCTAGTGGCGTGCGGTGGCAGTTAGGCTGAATTGGTGGGGCTACCGGACTGGTCGAGGCCGAAGATCCTGCTGGCGCTGCTGGCTGTCACCGTGCCGATCTTGGTTCTCATCGCCATCAACAAAGCGGACAGTTCGAGTGCACCGCCGCAGCAAGAGGCCAGCGCCGACTGCCGGCAGGTCGACCAAGCAGTGCGGCATTGGTCAGAGGCTTTGCCCGCCATTCAGTTCGGACTGACCCGCTCCGCCGATGCCGCCGCCATTGCCCGTGACTCTGCCACCGCGGCGGCCGCAGTGCGCAGTGACGCGGCCTCGATCACCGATATGACCTTGCGTGACAAGGTAACCGCACTGGCAGACAAACTCGACATGGTCAGTCGGGGCAGGCCGAGTGCCCCACCGGACTGGCGTCCCGACCAGACCTTCATGGATGGATACCACCCGATGACGACGCTCGTGCACCAGCTCAAAGTCGCGTGCCCGAACGTCGGCAACGATCCGGCGCCGGCCGGGCCGCCCACCCTGCCGACGAATTAGCTTCGGCGGGAATCGCTTTCGACGTCCCCCGCCCGAGGCTAGTTGTTGCCGTTGAGACCCGGATGCAGACCGGGTGCGACGCTCGGTGCGCCCGGCGCGGTGACAGCCGGACTGAACAGGTTGCCTCCGGTGGGGCTGATGCTCTTCTCCGTCGGCGTCGCCGATGGAGACGGCGACGAGGTCGTCGTCGTTGTGGTGGTGGTCGACGGCGACTGCCCGCCGTTGTTGCTACAGCCCGCGGTGAGCACGCCCATGGCAAGGAGGGCGGCGCCGCCGGCCGCGGCCATCAGACGACGAGTGGACAGATGAGTACGCATACGAACACAAACTAGCCCTGACCGGCTGTTATCGCCACCGATCGATCAGCGGGCCGATTCCTGCCCCAGGATCGCCGCGCCCAGCCACCGCCGGATGAACGCCCGCAACTCGTCGGGAGTGCGCCCGTCCCCTGCCGGCGCGAGGAAGTAGGACAGCATGATGCGCAGCGTGAATTCGACCAGCTCGCGCAGCGCCGCGTCGTCGTATCCGTAGCTCGCCCAGTCGACGTCGAACCGGGTGATCATCTGCATGCCGAAGTCCTGCGCCTCGGCAGACGCCATGTCACTGCTGTGCGCGCTGACGTACGGCGCCGACATCAGGATGCCGAGGTGCGGTGTCCGGGCCACGGCGTCGAGTGTGTAGAGCACGCCTTCGGTCATCGCGTCGGCGGGATCGTGAATCCCCCGCACGTGCTCGCTGAGCTGATCCAAAAAGCCTGCGACCGAGGCGATGGCGGCGGCGCGCATCAACTCGTCGGCCGTCGGGAAGTACCGGTACACCGTCTGGCGGATGACGCCGAGCGATTCGGCGACGTCGGCGATCGTGATCGCGGTGCCCGTGGTCGCGAGCAGCTCGACTGCCGCGGCGACGATGCGGCGGGTCGCCTCGTCGTCATCGGCGGGCGGCTCCCCTCCCCAACCGCGACGTTTGCGTGCCATCCGCCGGACGGTACACGGCCGGCACCGCGCCGGGCATTGACGGATGTTCGCCAACACTGTAACCATACACAGGCGACATAGTTTGTATGATTACTGATCGAGGTGCCCAGTGACCGATCTCCAGGTCCGCAAGATGCGGTTCGCTTTCGCGGACCACCCCGTGCCCTTCCTCTGGAACGAGACCAACCCCGCGTTCTCCGCAATGGCAAATGCCGTGTCCTTCTTGGCGATTGCGTTCGAGAAGATGATCGTCAGCACCATGGCCGAGGCCAAGCCACTGCTGACCGACCCGGTGATCGCCGAAGAGGCCGACGCCTTCGTCCGCCAGGAGGGGCAGCATTCGATGGCCCACCGGGCCCATGCGCGCGGCCTCATCAAGGCCCACCCGGAGCTCAAGGAGACCCTCGACGAGGTGATCGCCGCGTTCGACGACCTCGTCGCCAACAAGCCCCTCAAATATCGGCTGGCCTACACCGCCGACCTGGAGGCGACGTTCACGCCGGTCTTCAAATTGATGCTCGACCACGACGACACGTTGTTCGCGCCAGGCGACGACCGCGTCGCGTCACTGTTCTTGTGGCACTTCGTCGAAGAGGTCGAGCACCGGAGCTCGGCGCTCATCATCTACAACGGCCTGGTCGACGATCCGTGGTACCGCATGCGGGTGGCGCCGTCGATCTTCAAGCACGTGATGGATTGCGTGCGGATGGCGTGCAACGGGTTCAACAAGCATCTGCCGCTGGAAGTCCGCAAGGTCGACGCGCTGTCGGCGTTCGCGCTCGAGCGCCGCAAGAACACGATCCTGAAGAAGCTGGGCCGCATCCCGGACTTCGGGCCGTTCACGAGCGCGTTCCACGACCTGCCGGTCCGCGAGCAATTGGTGGCGCTGTCAGGCATCGTCCGCAGCCAGATTCCGGGCCACAACCCGGAGCACGAGAAGCTGCCCGCACTCGCGGCCGAATGGTTCGATCGCTACGACGCCGGCTACGACGTCACCCACTGGTACACCGCCGGAAAGCAGAGCGCCCATGTCTGACCTGTGTTCCCCGACGTTCGCCGATCTCGCCGGGCGCCTTGGCTTTTCCTGCGACACGGCCGGCGGCCTGCTCGAGGTCCGCAATCCCCTGCAGCTGGAGAACTGGACCCTGCCGGTCCTGGAGTTGACGGTGATCACCGGCGCGGTGCTGACCCTGGTCTACGCGATCATCCGGCTGCGCCGCCACGGTGACGCCACCAACATCGCCCTGTGGTTCGGCGCCGTCGCCTACCTGCTGATCATCGAGCCGCCGCTGTACTTCCCCGCAGCCTTCGGCATCGCCGACCGCGTCGACACCATGTTCGCGCACAACGTGTTCACGTTGGACTTCCTGTGGGGCCGGCTGCCGCTGTACATCGTCGCGATCTACCCGATGATGGCGACCGTCGCCTTCGAAATCGTGCGCAGCCTAGGGGTTTTCCGGCGGTACGGCACCCTGGTCGGCGCCGTCTGCGTCGGGTTCGTCCACCACGCGTTCTACGAGATCTTCGACCATCTGGGCCCGCAGCTGCGGTGGTGGGAATGGTCGGTGCACAACCCGATGAACCAGCCGATGTTCGACTCCGTACCGCTGCCCAGCGTCGTCGTCTTCGCCGCGCTGTGGCCGATGTCGCTGGCGCTCTGTGTGCAGTTCTTCGTGGGCCGGCACGCTGATCGGGGCCGCCGCTTCACCGGTTTCGAAATCGTCTGGCGCACTGTGGTTGCCGGGGTGTTGGCTTCACTGGGTACCGCGATCCTGCCGCTGCCCGCGACCGTGATCGGCGGCGTCACCGGCAGCAGCACCGCGGGCGGTATTGCCTACGCGGCGGAACTCGTGGCGGTGTGCGCCGTGGCGGTCTGGGCGCTGGTGACGCAATGGCGCCGGCTGCGCGGCACCGTCGCCAGCCCGACCGAACCGCGCTACGTGAGCCCGCCATGGCTGATCGGCTACGCCGTCGCCTACCTGGTCGTCATGGCGGCGCTCTGGCTCAGTGCCCTGCCCGCCTACTTCGGCGCGGTCAACGGCGTTACCGCGCACGGGGATCCGATCGGCAGCCTGTGGTACACGGCGGCGTGCTTTGCGATCGCGATCGCCTGCCTCGTCGCGGTTCGCACCGTTGCACCAGCGAAAGCCAATGCGCCGCTGCCGGTTACCGCGTCGGCGTAGCTCGATAGGCCCCAAGAGAAATCCGTAGCTTCAATCACGAGGCACTCTCGACTGTCATTGTTGAAGCCAGGGACGTTTTCGGGCCGTCAACAGTCCCTGGCTTCAATAACCATCGGCACATCACCACTTCGGCTGCACTGAGGGATTTTTCCCGCTACGGAGTCTGCATGGCTGGACGCAGTCGTCCGAGATGCGCGAAATGGCTGTGGGAACATGCGTCCCCACAGCCATTTTCGTCGATGTCGCGAGAGCTACTGCGTCGCGGTGATCGCCAGCACCCGCTCGGCCAGTTCCGGCCGGCACACCACCAGGTCGGGCAGCTTCGGGTCCTCGCGGTTGTAGACCAGCGGCGAACCGTCGATCCGCGAGGTGTGCAGGCCGGCAGCGCGGGCCACCGCGACCGGCGCGGCGGAGTCCCACTCGAACTGACCACCGGCGTGGACGTAGACGTCGGCCCGGCCCTGGATCACGGCCGCGACTTTGGCTCCGGCCGAGCCCATTTCGACCAGGACTCCGTCAAGGGCGTCACGCACCGCGAGCGCGATGGCCGGCGGGCGGGTGCGGGACACCACGATGCGCGGCGGACCGTCGACCGCGAAGGGCGCGGCCACCTCGGGCGTGTGCAGCGTGGTGTTCTGCGCGGGCAGCGCCACGGCGCCGGCGACCAGCTCGCCGGATTCCCACAGCGCCACGTGCACGGCCCAGTCGTCACGGTCCAGCTCGGAGAACTCGCGGGTGCCATCGAGCGGGTCGATGATCCACACCCGGTCGGAGGTCAGGCGGGCGCTGTTGGCCCGTTCCTCCTCCGTCGCCTCCTCCGAGAGCACCGCGTCATTGGGACGCAAGCGTGCGAGCTCCGTCATCAGGAACTCGTGAGAGCGCTTGTCCCCCGCCGCTTTCCGCTCGGAAGCGTCGGCCGTGGCGAACTCGGCCCGCACGTCCAGCAGCAGGTCACCCGCGCGGGTGGCCAGCCGCTCGGCAACCTCGTGATCGGTCATCGCGGCGCCACCAGCATGTCGACGACGCGCTGCGCCTGAGCATCCAGATCACCCGGCACCAGCGCCAGGTCCGGGTTCTTCGGCCGCTGGTACGGGCTGTCGATACCGGTGAAGTGCGTGATCTCACCGGCACGCGCCTTGGCGTAGAGCCCCTTGGGATCGCGGGCCTCGCAGTCGGCCAGCGGGGTGTCCATGAACACCTCGAAGAACTCGAATCCCTGGTCCGTGTGGACCTTTCGCGCCAACTCACGGTGCTCTTCCAGCGGGCTGATCGCCGGCACCAGCACGATCTGGCCGGAGTCGGCCAGCAGCGTGGCGATGTGGGCCAGGCGGCGCAGGTTCTCCGAGCGGTCGGCCATGGAGAAGCCCAGGTCCGAGTTCAGCCCGTGGCGCAGGTTGTCGCCGTCGAGAACGTATGCGGGACGTCCCAATTCGAGCAGCTTGCGCTCCACCAGCATGGCGACCGACGACTTACCCGAGCCGGACAAGCCGGTGAACCACACCGTGCTGCCCTTCGACAACCGGTCCTCGGCCGTGACGAGGTTGGCGTGCCGCACCGCGTTCGGGCTGGCCGACCGGTTGGCCGCCGGCGTGGTGTCACGCACCATGCCCGCGGCGACGGTGCCGTTGGTGTCCGGGTCGATCAGGATGAACGAGCCCGTCACGGCGTTGCGCGAGTACTCGTCGAGCAGCAGCGGCTGCTGCGTGCGCAGCGTGACGCGGCCGAGTTCGTTGAGCTTCAACGCCGTTGCGCTCTTGTCGCGGTGCAGGGTGTTGACGTCCAGCCGGTAGTCCAGGTCCGAAACCCGGGCCCGCGTGGTGCGGGTGGTGTGCTTGATGATGTAGTCCCGGCCCGGCTCGAGGCTCGCGTCGTCGGACATCCAGCACACGGTGGCGTCGAATTCCTGCGTGGTGTGCGGCTGGTTGTGCACACGAGCGATCATGTCGCCGCGCGAGATGTCGATGTCGTCGGCCAGACTCACCGATACCGCCATGGGCGCGAAGGCCTCCTCGAGCGGCCCGGTGGGGCCGTCGATCGCGGTGATGGTGCTGGTCTTTCCCGTTGGGAGAACGACGATCTCGTCGCCGGGGCGCATGACGCCACTGGCGATGGTGCCCGCGTAGCTGCGGTGGTCGGCGTGCTCGTGGGTCTGCGGGCGGATGACGTACTGCACCGGGAAGCGGACGTCCATGAGGTTGCGGTCACCGGCGATGTACACCTCTTCGAGGTGGCTCAGCAGCGACGGACCCTCGTACCACGGCGTCTTGTCCGACTTGGTCACCACGTTGTCGCCGGCCAGCGCCGACAGCGGGATGGTGGTGACGTCCTGGATGTCCAGGCGGGCCACGAACTCGTGGAAGTCGTCGCGGATCTTCTCGAAACGCTCACGGTCCCAATCGATCAGGTCCATCTTGTTGACCGCCAGCACGATGTGCTGGATGCCGAGCAGCGAGGCCAGGAAGGCGTGCCGGCGCGACTGCTCCAGCAGCCCGTGGCGGGCGTCGACCAGCACGATGGCCAGCTGCGCCGTCGAGGTGCCGGTGACCATGTTGCGGGTGTACTGGATGTGACCCGGGGTGTCGGCGATGATGAATTTCCGCTTGGCCGTGGCGAAGTAGCGGTAGGCGACATCGATGGTGATGCCCTGTTCCCGCTCGGCGCGCAGGCCGTCGGTGACCAGTGCGAGGTCGGTGTAGCCGTGGCCGCGTTCCTTGGAGGTGCGCTCGACGGCGGCCAGCTGGTCCTCCATGACGGCCTTACTGTCATAGAGCAGCCGGCCGATCAGCGTGGACTTGCCGTCATCGACGGAGCCAGCAGTGGCGATACGAAGCAACGTTGCCATATCAGAAGTAGCCTTCCCGCTTACGGTCTTCCATGCCGGCCTCAGAAATCCGGTCGTCTGCGCGGGTCGCGCCGCGCTCGGTCAGTCGGGACACCGCGGTCTCGGCGATGACTTCCTCGACGGTCGAAGCCTCCGACTCGACGCAACCGGTGCAGGTGACGTCACCGACGGTGCGGAACCGGACGGTCTTGGTGATGACCGGCTCGTCGTCGTTCGGCTTCAGGTATTCGTGCACGGCCAGCAGCATGCCGTCGCGCTCGAAGACCTGGCGCTCGTGCGCGTAGTAGATGCTCGGCAGCGCGATCTCCTCGGCGCCGATGTAGGCCCAGATGTCGTACTCGGTCCAGTTCGACAGCGGGAAGACGCGGATGTGCTCGCCCTTGCGGTGCCGGCCGTTGTACAGGTTCCACAGCTCGGGGCGCTGGTTCTTGGGGTCCCACTGGCCGAACTCGTCGCGGAAGCTGAAGACACGCTCCTTGGCGCGGGCCTTCTCCTCGTCGCGCCGGGCGCCACCGAAGGCGGCGTCGAACTTGTTCTCGCGGATGCCGCGCAGCAGCGACACAGTCTGCAGCGGGTTACGCGAGGGACCGTTGTCGACGACGCGTCCGGCGTCGATGTCGTCCTGCACGCTGGCCACGACCAGGCGCAGGTTGTACTTCTCGACCAGGGCGTCGCGGGTGGCGATGACCTCTTCGAAGTTGTGGCCCGTGTCGACGTGCATGACGGGGAACGGCAGGCGGCCCGGCGCGAACGCCTTGATGGCCAGGTGCAGCATCACGATCGAGTCCTTGCCACCGGAGAACAGCAGCACCGGCCGCTCGAACTCCGCGGCGACCTCGCGGATGATGTGGATGGCCTCGGCCTCCAGCGATCGCAGATGGCTCAATTCGTATTTGGCGGCCCGCTGGTCCACCTTGGACGCCTCGGCGGCGTCGGGAGTGACGGTCATCATTTCCCCGTAAAGTTGGTAGAACTGGTCAAGTTAAGAACCATGGTCGGAATTTACGTGCCCGGTGGCGCAGTGTCAACGGTTGTAACCACCGAGATCAGGTGGAACAACGCCGCCGGCGGCTGCCGGCTTCCCGATCGCCGTCTCTGCCCGAAGGAGCACCCCACCCCACGCTTCACGCCGGGTCGCCATCACTACCTGCCAGGTAATTGAACCGACTACCCGCCGCGCGCAGACTTCCATGACATGAGCCCGAGTACCGGCGCCGAGGTCATGGCGCAGTTCATCCCGCAGTCACCGCTCGTCGCCAAGCTGGGCATCGTCGCCGAAGCACTCGACGCCCCGGAGGTCCGGTTGCGGATGCCGTGGGACCCGACCAACACCACGCTGGCCGACATGGTGCACGGCGGCGCCATCGCCGCACTGGCCGATGTCACGGTCATGGCGGCGGCGTGGTCGACCGAACGCGAACCCGAATCGCTTCGCGGGGTGACGATCTCGATGTCGGTCCAGTACCTGGCGCCCGCCCGGTCGACCGACCTGATCGGTGTCGGGCGCGTGCTGCACCGCGGAAAGTCCTTGGTGCACTGCGAGGTCGAGATCGAGACACCGGGCGGCGACCCGGTGGCCAAGGCCGTCGGCACGTACAAGATCGGCTGAGCGAGGCCGCCCGATCGAGGCCAACGAAACGCAATGCCTCGGATCGCAGTCACCTGCTGACTGCAATCCGAGGCATAGACGCGTGCTCCGATCAGTGGGGCGCCTCGAGGTCGTAGACCGTCGCGCCACCGACGTCGAGCTTGGCGAAGTGCCCCGTCACCCATGCGGTGATCTCGGCGGCACTACCCCGCTCACGCCGGGGGCCGCCGGGCCCCTTGTGATCGCCGGCGATGAAGTAGTGGATCTGGCCGTCCTCCACGTACCGCTGGAACTGCGCCAGGGTCGGCGCGTTGTCCCCGCCGGAGAATCCGCCGATCGCCATCAACGACTTGCCGGTGCTCAACTCCAGATCGCCGGCCTGGAAGGACCCGACCGTCGCTGCGGCCCAACGGTTGTCGGCACCGCGGATCAGGTTCTCGAGTTCGGCGTTGGGGCCGTCGCGGTGCGGACCACCCGGGCCACCACCCGGCCACGAATCACCGCCGGGCCGCGGCGGACCTGACATCGAGCCGGGGCCACTGCTGTGGGCCGCGGCCACGTTGTAGATCGTGAACGACGCCGACCCGGCCAGGGCCGCGGCGACCGCGATACCGGCGACGACGGCCGTGACCCGTCCGGAGCGCGCCCCGACCGCCACGACGGCCACCGCCGCCAGGACCGCCACCACCGCGATGGTCCACCGCAGGGCGGGCATCCAGTCCGGGGTGCGGGACAGCAGCGCGAACGCCCACCCGGCCGAAACGACCAAGATTAGTGCGAGCAACAGCCGTGCCGACAACGTCTCCCGGCGCTGCCACAGCTGCGCGACCACCATGCCGGCCAACGCGGCGACCGCAGGGGCGAGCGCGACGTTGTAGTACGGGTGCACCGTGCCGTCCATGAAGCTGAACACCGCACCGGTCACCAGAAGCCAACCGCCCCAGAGCAATACACCCGCGCGTGCCAGGTCGGTCCGCGCGGCGCGGCGACTGGTCCACAACAGCAGCACGAGACCGAGCAACGCCGCGGGCAGCAACCACGACACCTCGACGCCCATCGACGGGCCGAAGAGCCGGGTGATGCCGGCGTGGCCGCCGAAGAAAAGGTTGTCCCGCATGCCGCCGCCGGGGCCGCCTGGGCCGCCGCTGGGACGGTCACCGCCGGTGATCCGCTCGATGCCGTTGTAGCCCAACGCCAACTGCAGCAGGCTGTTGTCGGTCGACCCGGCGATGTATGGACGGGCGTCGGCCGGCCACAGGCTGACCAGCGCGATGTACCACCCGGCCGAAACCACCACGGCCACACCGGACATCAGCAGCGCGCTGATCCGGCGTCCCACGCTGAACGGCGCGGCGACGAGGAATGCCAGGGCCAGACCCGGTACCGGCAGGAAGGCCTGCAGCATCTTGGTCAGGAAGGCGAAGCCGACGATGACGCCCGTCAGCGTCATCCACCGCGCGGACACGGCGAATTCGGCGGACTGGATGGCCCGCACCGTGCAGTAGGCCGCGCTGATCAGCAGCAGCACGAGCAGCGCGTCGGGGTTGTTGAACCGGAACATCAGGGCCGCAACGGGAGTCACCGCCAGCACCAGACCGGCCAGCAGTCCGGCGGCCGCGCCGCTGGTGCGACGGACCGTCGCGTACAGCATCCCGACCGACGCCACACCCATGAGGGCCTGCGGCAGCAGCATGCTGAACGCGCTGAATCCGAACAGCCGGCCGGACAGGCCCATCAGCCACAGGGCGGCCGGCGGCTTGTCGACCGTGATCGCGTTGCCGGCATCGAACGATCCGAACAGCAGCGCCTCCCAGTTCTGGGTGCCGGCCTGGGCCGCGGCGGCGTAGTACGAGTTGGCCCAGCCCGACGAGCCGAGCGCCCACAGGTACAGCACGGCCGTCCCGGCCAGCAGTGTCAGCAGCGCGGTCCGTTCCCAGACCGGGCGTCCCCACACGGCCGGGCGGCGGCGAGCCTTCGGCAGGTGAGCCTTGGCAGGCGCGGTGGCGATCACGAGCGGGTCTCCTCTGAAGCGGTTGGTAGGCAGGTCAATTCGCGCACTGGGTGGACGCTCTAGCTCTGACGCCGCGGGTGGAACACCCAACCGCGCAGCAGCACGAACCGCACTGCGGTGGCAACCAGGTTGGCGGCCACCAGCACGCTCAGCTCGAGGAGATGGTGGGCGTGCGGCGCGAACACGTGCAGCCCGGCCAGCGCCCCGCTGGTGATGGTCAGGGCGATACCGAAGACGATCAATCCCTCGAACTGGTGCCGGGTCGCACTCGCCGCTCCCCCACCGCGGACGCCGAACGTGAACCGCCGGTTGGCGGTGGTGTTGACGATCGCGGTGAGCAGCAGGGCGATCAGGTTGGCGGTCTGCGCGCCGAGCGCGGTGTGCATCATCATGAACAGCAACAGGTAGGCCAGCGTCGAGGCGACGCCGATGGTCCCGAAGCGGACGACCTGACGCAGCAGCGAGCCGGGCGCGGCCGCCTTGGTCGACGAACCCAGCTGGGCGGCAATCGTGTTCACCGGGATGCTGCCGTTGGCGAAGCCGCGCAGCAGGCGGCCGACGCCCTTGAGGTCGGCGGCCGCGGTCGCGATGATGTCCACGCGGCTGTCGGGGTCGTCGACCCAGTCGACGGGGACCTCGTGGATGCGCAGTCCCGTGCGCTCGGCCAGCACGAGCAGCTCGGTGTCGAAGAACCAGCCGGTGTCCTCGACGAGCGGCAGCAGCGCCTGGGCCACGTCGGCCCGGATGGCCTTGAAGCCGCACTGGGCGTCGGAGAACTTGGCCGACAGTGCCCCGCGCAGGATCAGGTTGTAGCAGCGCGAGATGAACTCCCGCTTCGGCCCGCGCACGACGCGGGAAGACCGGGCGAGCCGGGTGCCGATGGCCAGGTCCGAGTGGCCCGAGATCAACGGGGCCACCAGCGGGCCGAGGGCCGCCAGGTCGGTGGAGAGATCGACGTCCATGTAGACGAGCACCGGGGACTGCGAGTGCGACCACACCTCGTGCAGCGCGCGGCCGCGGCCCTTGAGCTCGAGCCGCACGACGCGGACGTTGTCGAACTCGAGGGCCAGCTCGGCGGCAACCTGTGGGGTGGCGTCGATGCTGGCGTTGTCGGCGATGGTGATCTGCACCGGGTACGGGACGTGCTCTTCCAGGTGGCGGTGCAGGCGGCGGATGCAGCCGGGCAGCGCGACCTGCTCGTTGTAGACGGGCACCACGATGTCCAGCACCGGGACGCCGGCAGCGCGTGCGGCGAGGGCGGCATTTGGGCGCGTAGTGAAGCGTTGCTCGGCGTCGCGCTCGACCAGGTTCGTCATGACATTGATTTTTGGACCGCAGCTTTAGGCCGCCATGGGCTGAAGCTATGGGCCAGCTATGTGTTTCGAGCCGCCGACCGCCCGCACCGCGGGATCAGCGCGGCCGGGTCAGGTCGTAGACGACGGTGTTGTCCACAGTGGTGGCGGTGAAGTGTGCGCTGACCCAGGTGGCGATCTGCCGCGATTCCTGCTTGTCATCGTCCTGGCCGTGGTGTCCCCAGCCCATGTTGATGTCGCCTTCGACGAAGTAGTGAATCTGTGCGGCGGCGACGTACTGCTGGAACTGCGCGAGCGTGGGCGCGGGGTCGGTGCCGTTGAAGCCGCCGATCGCCATGACCGGGACGCGGGCCGCCAGCTGGTAGCCGGCGGCGTTGGTGGAGCCGATGACGGCGGCCGCCCAGCGGTAGTTCGCGGCGTCGGCGCTCAGCAGTGCGCTGACGGCAGCGCTGGGCTTGGGAGACTCGAAGAGCCCGCCGCCCGGCCGGAAGCCTTGCGGCGGAGCGCCCATCGCACGACCCGGCCCACCGGCGGGGCCCCGGGCCTTCATGCGCCCGGGAGGAGGCGGCCCCCACCCCGAACCGTGTCCGCCGGGCCCGCTCACGGACGGCATCGCCCCGGTATGCGAAACACCAGCGGTGGCAATCGAATACGCAGTGGGTGCCGCTAGGGACACCAGGACCGTGACGGCCACCACCAGGCGTGCGGGGCCGAATCGCGGCGGCGCCAGCAACAGCAGTGCGGCGACGGCGCCCACGATCAGCACCGAGGTCCGCAACCAGCTGATGTCAGCGCGACCCAGCAGTATCGCCGCCACCGCCGCCGTGGCCACCACGGTGCCGGCCATGGTCAGCCGGGCCACCAACGCAGTGCGGTTGCGCCACAACAGAACCGATCCGATACCCACGCACGCGCCGATGGCCGGCGCCAGCGCGACCGTGTAGTACTGGTGCACGATGCCGTTCGCGAAGCTGAACACCGCGGCGGTGAGCACCAGCCACCCGCCCCACAGGATCAGGGCGCCCCGCGTCGCATCGGTCCGCGGGGCGCGCCGCGTGAGTACCAGTCCCGCGACCAGACAGATCAGTGCCGCGGGCAGCAGCCAACCGGCGTAGCTGCCCATGCTGGCGCCGATTAGCCGGTCCCAGCCGACATCGAAGTTCGGGTTGCCCAGGCCACCGGGCTCGTTCCCGTTCAGCCGGCCCACACCGTTGTAGCCCAGTGCCAGTTCGATGATCGAATCATGTTGCGATCCGCCGACATACGGGCGCGACGCGGCCGGCCACAGCTCGACCAGCGCCAGGTACCAACCGCCGGAGACGACCATCGCGGCGGTGCCGCCGAGCAGCCGCCACAGCCGGGTACGCACCGGAGACGGCCCGGCGACCAGGTACGCGGCCGCGAAGGCCGGCAGCACCAGGAACGCCTGCAGCATCTTGGCCAGGAACGCGAACCCCGCGGCCACCCCGGCGGCGACCAACCACCAACGGCCCGCGTCCTCTTCGCAGGCACGCTGCACGCAGTAGGCACCGATCACCAGCAGCAGGACCAGCAGCGCGTCGGGATTGTTGAACCGGAACATCAAGGTGGCCACCGGTGTCAGCGCGAACACCACACCGGCCAGCAGGGCGGCGGCCGGCCCGGCGGCGCGGCGCACCGCGGCATACAGCACCGCCACCGCCGTCACACCCATCAGGGCCTGCGGCACCAGGATGCTCCAGGAGCTGAGCCCGAACAGCCGCACCGACAGGTCCATCACCCACAGCGCGCCGGGAGTCTTGTCGACGGTGATGGCATTGCCGGAGTCGCTGGCGCCGAACAACATTGCGGTCCAGTCACTGGCACCGGCCTGCGCGGCCGCTGAATAGAAGCTGTTGGCCCACCCACTCACCGACAGGTTCCACAGGTACAACACAGCGGTACCCGCCAGCAGGAGTCCGAGCTGGAGTTGTTCGCCGAGCGGGCGGCGGCGTAGTTCGCGAGTCACCAGTCTCATTGTGGGAGCGTTGATTAGGCGGACGTCGAGGCAATGCTGTGCAGCGGCTGTGAGCCTGCGGCCGCCGGGCCCGCGGGCAGGCGCACGGTGAAGACCGTCGCGCCGGGTCGGCTGTCGACGCTGATGGTGCCGCCGTGCGCTTTCACGACCGCGGCGACGATGGCCAGCCCCAGGCCGGTGCTGCCGGCCTGCCGGGACCGCGACGAGTCGCCACGGGCGAACCGCTCGAACACCTCGGGCTGCAACGTCTTTGGAATCCCCGGGCCGTCGTCGGCGACGCTGATCACCGTGGCGTCCGCATCGGCGGACAGCGCGATGGTCACCGACGTACCCGCCGGCGTGTGCGTGCGCGCATTCGCCAGCAGGTTCACCAGCACCTGGTGCAGCCGCGCCGGATCGCCCTCGATGGTGACGGGTTCCTCCGGCAGATCCAGCGACCAGTTGTGGTCGGGGCCGGCGACGTGGGCGTCGCTGACCGCGTCCACGACCAGCTGGGACAGGTCGACGTCCTCCATCTCCAGCGGCCGGCCGGCATCGAGACGGGCCAGCAGCAGCATGTCCTCGACAAGTCGGGTCATCCGGACCGTCTCGGATTCGACGCGGTTCATGGCGTGCGCGACATCGGCGGGCAGTTCGTCGCTCTTGCGTTGCGCCAGTTCGGTATAGCCCCGGATTGCGGCGAGCGGCGTGCGGAGTTCATGACTGGCGTCGGCCACGAACTGGCGCACCCGCGTCTCACTGGCATGACGGGCTGCGAGCGCGCCGGCGATGCGGTCCAGCATGCGGTTGAGCGCCGAACCCAGCTGGCCGACCTCGGTGTGCGCGGCGACGGGATCGACGTGCACGATCTCCGTCGGCAACTGGACTTCACCGCGGTCCAGTTCCCGGTCGGCGACATCGCGCGCGGCCGCGGAAACCCGTGACAGCGGGGCGAGTTGGCGGCGGATGATCCACACCCCGACCACCGTCGCCCCGATCAGCGCCAGCGCGCCCACCGCACAGAACATGCCGAGCACCCACAACAGCGTGTTGTCGACGTGCCGGGTGGGCAGGCCGGTGACGATGGTCTGCGGACCGCCGTGCCGGGGATGCAGGCCGATGACCCGGTACGTTCCGACACCGTCGATGTCCATGGTGCGGATCTTCCGATCCGGTCGCACCTGCGCCAATTGTGCTGTGGCCGTGGTGGTCACCGAGTCACGACTGCCCTCGGAGGTGATGACACCGGCGTCGACCTGGCCACGGAACACCACCGCTCCGATGGTGCCGACGGCCTGTCCGGGCGCGTTGAGGAAGCCGGGACCGGGGCCGGCTTCGGGGTCGAAGCGCATCCGGAAATGCGGATCCATCGACGGCCGCGGCACCCCACCGGTCAACGGCGGCGCCATGGGCGGCGGTGGCAGCTCGAAAATGGCGGCCGAGCGCCGGCCCGCCTCCAGCACCTGGTCGTCCAGCTGATGCAGCAGAAAGCGCTGCAGCGCAAACTCGGTCGCGGCGCCGACGCCGACGATGACCAGCGCCAGCAGCAGAACCTGGGTGACCAGCAGCCGCACCCGCAGCGACCAGGTGCGCGGCTGCCAGATGCGCGTGCCGGCCTCAGCGAGCGGGTCGGAGGACATATCCGGCGCCGCGCAGCGTGTGGATCATGGGCTCGCGGCCACTGTCGATCTTCTTGCGCAGGTACGACACGTAGAGTTCGACGATGTTGGAGCGGCCGCCGAAGTCGTAGCTCCACACGCGGTCGAGAATCTGGGCCTTGCTCAGCACCCGCTTGGAGTTGCGCATCATGTACCGCAGCAGTTCGAACTCGGTAGCGGTCAAGGTGATCTGTTCGCCGGCGCGCGTCACCTCGTGACTGTCCTCGTCGAGCACCAGGTCGCCGACGACGATCTGCGCGTCACCGGCCTCATTCGCCACACCGGTGCGGCGCAGCAGCGCGCGCAGCCGCAGCACCACTTCCTCGATGCTGAACGGTTTGGTCACGTAGTCGTCGCCGCCCGCGGTCAGGCCGGCGATGCGGTCCTCGACCGAATCCTTCGCGGTCAGCAGCAGCAGGGGCAGGCCCGGGATCTGTTCGCGCAGCTTGCGCAGCACATCGAGCCCGCTCATGTCGGGCAGCATGACGTCCAGCACCACCACGTCGGGCGGGTTGTCCTTGGCCAGCGCGATCGCCGTCGCGCCGTCGCCGGCCGTGGCGATGTCCCAGCCCTCATACCGCAGTGCCATGGACACGAGCTCGGCGAGGACGGGCTCGTCGTCGACCACGAGGACGCTGATCGGCTTGCCGTCGGCCCGGTGCATGACGACACGCGGGGCTTCACTGTCACGGGCGGTGCTGCTGGGACCTGTCACAGATTCCATTATTCGCACCGGTGTGGGGCGCGACTGTGGCGAATCTATGCGCGAGCTGTGAATTGGGCCGAGTGGCTAACCCTGGGGGTTGGTGTCCGGCGACTGCCCGGCCCACAGCGGAGCCTTGCCCGTGATCGACGGCGCCGCAAAGGTGACCGGTGCGGTCGTGCTGGTCGACGTGATCAACGTGCTGTTGGCCGACGTCGTCCCGGAGGGGCCCGCCAGCACCCCGGCACATACCGCCGCGGCGCCTAGTGCCGCGCTTCCACCGATGATGCCGATTGCCCATTTCAAGGTGATGCCAGAAGTCTCTGGTCGACTCATGGTCTGCCTCCCGTGTACTTGGGACCACTGCGCTGCGCCGCACCGTCGGGGCGCGGCCTTTCATGCCTTCGAGTCAACGCCGCCAATCTGGCAACACACTGAATCGCTTCTGGCAGTTCGCCTGCATAGCCGCAGCGCGGGAGTTTGGGCCGCGGCGGAGGCCTGTCCGCCACGACCCAGACCTCATCAGCCCGGATCCTGCCCCGGGTACAGCGGAGCGGGTCCGGTGATGGCCGGCGCGGCGCTGACGATCGGCCCGACCGTCGTGGCGCTGACGACCGAACTGACCGAGGTGCCGTTGGCCGATGTCGATTGCAGAGTTTGCGCCTGCGCCCCGACAAACGCCACGGCCATCGCACAGACAGCCATGCTCCCGGCGATGACGCCGGCGGCCCACTTCTTGTTGATTTCAGAATGCTTGTTTTGACTCATCGCGGGTCTCCCACCTAGACGCGATCCGCCACGATTTCGCCACACCGTTGGGGCCCGCAGCCGGTCAAACATTTCAAGTCGTCTCGGCCGTCAGGTATTCCACAGAATCAGAACTGGTCGGGTCACCAGCCCGGGAACAGGGCGGCGGCCATCAGGTGCCAATCCCGCGCTAGCGCGCCGGGATCTCTTAACCTGTCCAGATGCGGTTTCCAGCGAGCAACCCATGACGCGGTTCCTGATCCGCCGATTGGTCAACTACGCGATCCTGTTGACGCTGGCGACGTTCCTGACCTTCGCGCTGACGTCGGTGACCTTCCACCCGCTGGACAGCCTGCTGCAGCGCAACCCGCGGCCACCGCAATCCGTCATCGACGCCAAGGCCCACGACCTGGGTCTCGACAAGCCACTGCTGCCGCGCTACGCCAACTGGGTGTCCGGCGCGGTACATGGGGACTTCGGGAAAACCGTTACCGGGCAACCGGTTTCAGAAGAACTGGGACGACGGGTGTGGACCAGCCTGCGGCTGGTGGCCATCGGGTCGATCCTGGGCTCCATCATCGGTGTGATCATCGGGGCGTGGGGCGCCATCCGGCAGTACCGCTTCTCCGACCGCACCATCACCGTGCTGGCGCTGCTGATTCTCAGCGCCCCGACGTTCGTCATCGCGAACATGCTGATTCTCGGCGCGCTCGGCGTCAACGAGGTGCTGGGCTTCCAGTTGTTCCAGTACACGGGCGAGACCTCGCCCTACGCGGCCGGCGGTTGGCACGGATTCGTCGACCGGCTGCAGCACCTGGTGCTGCCGACCGCCACCCTGGCCCTCGGCGCCATCGCCGGATACAGCCGCTACCAGCGCAACGCGATGCTCGACGTACTCGGCCAGGACTTCATCCGGACCGCCCGCGCCAAGGGCCTGACCCGGCGCCAGGCGCTCTTCAAGCACGGCCTGCGCACCGCGCTGATCCCGATGGCCACGCTGTTCGCCTACGGCGTCGCGGGCCTGGTCACCGGTGCGGTGTTCGTCGAGAAGATCTTCGGCTGGCACGGCATGGGTGAATGGATGGTGCAGGGCATCAACGGCCAGGACGCCAACATCGTCGCCGCGTTCACCCTGTTCTCCGGGACGACGATCCTGATCGGCGGCCTGCTGTCCGACGTCGTCTACGCCGCCCTCGACCCCCGGGTGCGGGTCTCATGAGCGTCCAGTTCGGGCTGCCGCGCGCCCGCTTCGCATCGCGCCGCACCTTGGTGGCGCGGCGCTTCGTCCGCAACCGCCCCGCGGTGGTGTCGCTGGTGCTGCTGGTGGCGCTGTTCGTTGGCTGCTACGCCCTGCCGCCGCTGCTCCCCTACTCGTACACCGACATGGACTTCGACGCGCTGCTGCAGCCTCCCGACGGCCGGCATCTGTTCGGCACCAATGCCCTCGGCCAGGACGTGTTCGCGCAGACGTTGCGCGGCATGCAGAAGTCGATGCTGATCGGCGTCTGTGTCGCCGTGATCTCGACGGTGATCGCCGCGACGGTCGGCTCGGTGGCGGGCTACTTCGGTGGCTGGCGCGACCGGGTGCTGATGTGGGTCGTCGACCTGCTGCTCGTGATCCCCGGTTTCATCCTGATCGCGATCGTCACGCCTCGCATCCGGCACCAGAGCACGGTGCTGTGGCTGGTGGTCCTGCTGGCGGCGTTCTCGTGGATGATCAGCTCGCGCATGGTGCGCGGTCTGACCATGAGCCTGCGCGAACGCGAGTTCGTCACGGCCGCACGGTATATGGGTGTCAGCCACGCCCGGATCATCGCCCGGCACATCGTGCCCAACGTGGCGTCCATTCTGATCATCGACACCACCCTCAACGTCGGCATCGCGATCCTGGCCGAAACCGGTTTGAGTTACCTGGGTTTCGGGGTGCAGCCGCCCGACGTGTCCCTGGGCACGTTGATCGCCGACGGCACCCCGTCGGTCACCACGTTCCCCTGGGTGTTCCTGTTCCCGGCCGGCGTCCTGGTGCTGATCGTGCTGTGCGCCAACCTGATCGGCGACGGCTTGCGCGACGCGCTCGATCCCTCGGCCCGGCCCCGTCGGCGGCGGGTGGTGAAGCGATGAGCGCGCCGCTGCTCGCGGTCCGCGACCTCACCGTCACCTTCCAGACGTCTGACGAGGACGTCTCGGCCGTGCGCGGCATGAACTTTCACATCGCGCCCGGCGAGGTGCTGGCCTTGGTCGGTGAGTCCGGCGCCGGGAAGTCCGCGACCGCCATGGCGGTGGTGGGGCTGCTGCCCGAGCACGCCCAGGTGACCGGTTCGGTGAAACTGCAGGGCAAGCAGCTCGTCGGGCTCGATGACGACGCGATGTCCCAGGTACGCGGCCGGGTGATCGGCACGGTGTTCCAGGACCCGATGTCGGCGCTCACGCCCGTGTACACCGTCGGCGACCAGATCGCCGAAGCCCTTCGCGTGCACGACCGTTCGATGGGCCGGCGGGCCGCGCGCGGCCGGGCGGTCGAACTGCTGGAGTTGGTCGGCATCAAGCAGCCCGCGGCCCGCGCCCGCGCGTTCCCGCACGAGCTGTCCGGCGGTGAGCGCCAACGCGTCGTCATCGCCACCGCGATCGCCAATGACCCCGATCTCATCATCTGCGACGAACCCACCACGGCGCTCGATGTCACCGTGCAGGCGCAGATCCTCGACGTGCTGCGCACTGCCCGCGACGTCACCGGCGCCGGGGTGCTGATGATCACGCACGATCTCGGTGTCGTCGCCGAATTCGCCGACCGCGCAATGGTGATGTACGCCGGCCGGGCGGTCGAGACCGCGCCGGTGGCGAACCTGTACCGCGACCGGGTGATGCCGTACACGGTCGGCCTGCTGGGCTCGGTGCCCCGGCTCGACGCACCGCAGGGCTCGCGGTTGGTGCCCATTCCCGGCGCGCCGCCGTCGATGGCGGCACTCCCGCCGGGTTGCCCCTTCGCGCCCCGCTGCCCGCTGGCCGACGACGACTGCCGGGCGGCCGAACCCGCGCTGCTGGAGGTCGCGCCCGGACAGGCCGCCGCCTGCATCCACACCGACCAGGTGACCGGCCGCAGCGCAGCCGAAATCTACGGGGTGGCAACCGAACCCGAGGTCGTCGCGGATGACGGCGCCGAGCGGCCGGTGGTGCTCGCGGTCAACGACCTCGTCAAGACGTTCAAGCTCAGTGGCGGGTTGCTGCGGCGCAACGTCGGCGAGCTGCGTGCCGTCGACGGCGTCAGCCTGCAGCTGCGGCAGGGCCGGACCCTGGGCATCGTCGGTGAATCGGGCTCCGGCAAGACCACCACGCTGCACCAGATCCTGAATCTGACCGCGCCGCAGTCGGGTTCGATCACGGTGCTCGGCCAGGATGTGGCCGGCCTGACCCGCGACACGCGCCGCGAGCTACGCGGCGACCTGCAGGTGGTGTTCCAGGATCCCGTGGCGGCGCTGGATCCGCGGCTTCCGGTGTTCGATGTGCTGTCGGAACCCTTGCGGGTCGGCGGTTTCGACAAGAACCGGATCGACGACCGCGTCACCGAACTGCTCGGCATCGTCGGGCTGCGGCACGAGGACGCCGCCCGTTACCCTGCCGAGTTCTCCGGTGGCCAGAAGCAGCGCATCGGCATCGCCCGGGCCCTGGCGCGTCAGCCCAAGATTCTGGCGCTCGACGAACCGGTGTCGGCGCTGGACGTCTCGATCCAGGCCGGCATCATCAACCTGCTATTGGACCTGCAAGAGCGCTTCGACCTGTCGTATCTGTTTGTCTCGCATGACCTTTCGGTGGTCCGCCACCTGGCCCACACCGTGGCCGTGATGTACAAGGGCGCCGTCGTCGAACAGGGCGATGCCGCACAGGTTTTCAGCGCCCCGCAGGACCCATACACCCAGCGGCTGCTCGATGCCGTGCCGCAGCCGGGAGGGGAATGATGACGTCCCGTCGCAGTCAACTGGTGGTGGCCCTCATCGCCCTGATCGCCCTGATGGCCGGCTGCTCGAGCGAGTACCGCGGGTCCAGCGCCGGCGCACCGAAACTCGGTGCGGCCAACGACCTCAACCCACACGACCCCGCGACCCTGAGGGAAGGCGGCAATCTGCGGCTGGCGCTCACCGCGTTCCCGGACAACTTCAACACGCTGAACATCGACGGCAACACCGTCGACACCGCCGCGATCCTGCGGCCCACGCTGCCCCGGGCATTCATCGTCGGACCCGACGGTTCGACCACCGTCAACCACGACTACTTCACGGACATCCAGCTCACCGGCACCAATCCGCAGGTCGTCACCTACACCATCAACCCCAAGGCCGTCTGGAGCGACGGCGCCCCGATCACCTGGGAGGACATCGCCGCCCAGGTCACCGCGACGACCGGCAAAGACCCCCGGTTCCAGATCGCGAGCCCCAACGGCAGCGAGCGGGTGGCCTCGGTGACCCGCGGCGTCGACGACCGGCAGGCCGTCATGACGTTCGCCCGCCCGTACGCCGACTGGCGCGGCATGTTCGCGGGCAACGGCATGCTGCTGCCCAAGGTCTCGACGACCGATCCCGAGGTGTTCAACAAGGGACAGCTGAACAAGCCCGGGCCGTCGGCCGGCCCGTTCGTCGTCTCGAACGTCGACCGCGGCGCGCAGCGAATCACGCTGACGCGCAACCCGAAATGGTGGGGCACCCGGCCGCTGCTGGACAGCATCACGTTCCTCGTGCTCGACGACGCCGCTCGTATCCCGGCGCTGCAGAACAACGCCATCGATGCCACCGGGCTGGGCTCGATCGACGACATGGTGCGCGCCCGACGCACCAAAGGCGTCGACATCCGCACCGCGCCGGGACCCACCTGGTCGCACCTGACCTTCAACGGCGCGCCCGGCTCGCCGCTCGCCGACCCCGCACTGCGCCACGCCATCGCCATGGGCATCGACCGGAAGACCATCGTCACCGTCCTGCAGCACGGTCTGGTGGACAACCCGGTGCCACTCAACAACCACATCTACGTCGCGGGGCAGGCGGGCTACCAGAACAACAGCGGCGGGACGCCTTTCGACCCGGAGGCGGCACGGCGCGAACTCGACGCGCTGGGCTGGAAGCTGCCCGCCGGCCGCTCGGTGCGGGAGAAAAACGGCAAGCCGTTGAACGTTCGGATCGTCTTCTACGACGCCCCGAGCGGCCGGCAGATCGGGCAGCTGACGCAGAAAACCCTCGCCGATATCGGCGTCAAGCTGGAACTCGTGGTGTCCTCCGGCGCAGACTTCTTCAGCCAGTACATCATTCCGAGTAACTTCGATATCGCCGCCTTCGCCTGGCAGGGCGACGCCTTCCCCTTGAGCGGTCTGACCCAGATCTATGCCTCGGGCGGCGAGAGCAACTTCGGCAAGATCGGCACGCCCGAGATCGACGCCAAGATCGAGCAGACGCTCGACGAACTCGATCCCGTCAAGGCGCAGGCCCTGGCCAACCAGCTGGACCGCATGCTGTGGGCCGAAACGTTCAGTCTGCCGCTCGCCCAGTCGCCCGGAAATGCGGCGGTCCGAAGCACTTTGGCCAACTACGGCCCTGCGGGCCTGGGCGACCTGAACTACATGACGATCGGCTTCACCAAGTCCTGAGCTGCCTGATGGCCCGCGGCAGCCCGGCCGGCACCAGCGACTCGGCGGCCGCGGCCGTCGCGATGCCCTTGACCATCAGGCGCACCGTGAAGTCCGGCGGCATATTGTCCAATTCCGTTGCCCGGTCCGGCAATTCCGCATATTCGCCGGCACACACCGCAGTGGCGATGGTCAGTGCCGCACCCTCACGCATGTCGAGCACGCTATGTCCGGCGCTGGGCAGTTCCAGCAGCACAGCGTCCGGAATCAGTTCGGCGACCCGCTGGGCGATGGCCGGCGGCGTGATCAAGTCCCGGCCGCCGGAGATCACCACGGTGGGCCAGTCGAATCCCGGCATCGCGGCCACCAGGTCGAAAGGTTCGGCGACGAAATCCGGGTCGCCGGTGGCCGATTCGCGGTACGCCAGCGCCGGGTCGAGCGGCAGACCGTCGGGCTCGGGGGCATAGTTGAGCTCCTGGTAGCCGATGTGCTCGACCAGGTCGGGCTCATGCCGGTACGGCGTCTTGCTCTCGAACAGCAGCTTGGTGCTGTGCCCGATGGCGCCCCAGAGCAGCCCGCGTCCGGTGAGCAGCAACTCGAGCTGCTGCTCCAGCACTTCCGGGCCGACCAGGCCGTACAGACCCGTCGCCAGTTGCACCACCCAGGGCGTCAGCTGCCCGTCGGCGGCCAGGTCCCGCACCCTCTTGGCGAGCCCCTCCGTCGCCGGGTCGGTGCCGTCCCACAGCACGGCCCGGGTGGCCTCGCGCACCGCGTCGATGTCGTCGGCGCACAGCAGCGGTGAGTCCAGCACCATGGCATGCACGCGGGCGTGATGGCGCACGCCGACGCCGGCGGCCAGGTAGCTGCCGTACGACGTGCCGTAGATCACCGCGGACTCGACGCCGGCGTCGTCCAGGACCGCCGCGATGTCGTCGACCGCGGCCTCGATGGTCAGCGCCTCAGTGGGCAGGTCGGCGCCGGCGTCATCGTGTCGGGACATGCCGACGCCGCGGTGCTCGACCATGATGACGTCCAGACCGGCGGCCGTCGCCCGGCGGCGCAAATTGCGGTAGTGCCCGATGGACGCCGCACCCGGCCCGCCCGGAATGATCACCAGCGGATGCTCGCTGAGCGGCCCGGTCCGCACGTAGAACAGATCGAATTCCTCTGCGCCACTTGGCCGGACCGGCCGCCGCACCGACCGTACCCCCGGCAGCGCCGCGAGCTTGTCGTGCGCCTTGCGGCGCTTGGCGTTCATGGTCATCGACACTCATTCTGCCGCGTTTGGTTCGGCGCGAGCGTAAGCCGTGCCTGTGACTGTGCTGGTACGTAGAACTGGGACATGACCATCCTCGACCTCCCCGACACGACAACGTGGACCGACCTGCTGGCCGACATCGCAGCGGGCGCCAAAGACCGCGATCTGGACGACGTGAATCCATTCGACCAGGTGGCCGCGCTCAAGCGGGCCGGATTCGGCACCCTGCGCCTGCCCACGGAGCTGGGCGGAGCCGGACTCACGGTGCCGCAACTGTTTTCCGCCGTCATCGACGTCGCCCGCGCCGATCCGGTGGTGGCGCACATCTTCCGTACGCATTTCTGGTTCGTCGAGGAGCGGCTGCGCACCCTGGACCAGCCCGGGTCCCGGGCCTGGCTGGACAAGGTGGCCAACGGCAAGGTGTTCGGCAATGCGTTCAGTGAGAAGGGCTCCCACGCGGTGGGCAGCCTGGTGTTCAACACCCGCTTGACGCCGGGCCACGACGGCGGATTCATCTTGACCGGCGAGAAGTTCTACAGCACCGGAACCCTGTTCTCGGACTACCTGACCGTGACAGCGACCACCGATCATGATTCGGTGGCGACCGTCATCGTCCCGGCCGATCGTGCCGGCGTGACGATCATCGACGACTGGGACGGTTTCGGTCAGCGCCGTACCGGCACCGGCACCACGCGGTTCCAGGACGTGACGGTGCTGCCCGACGAGGTGCTCACGGACACGCGGTACGACGCCGAGCCCGTGCCGTCGGTGCAGTACACCCTGTTGCAGCTGTACATCCACGCCGTGGTGGCCGGAATCCTGGAGAACATCGTGGACGACGGGATCGCGCTCCTGCGGTCCCGCGAGCGCAGCTTCAGCCATGCCTCTGCCGCGTCACCGACCGACGACCCGCTGCTGCAGCGCCAGCTCGGCGAACTGGCCAGCTCCGCCTACATCGCCCGGGCCGCAGTGCTGGATGCGGCGGCGGCGATCGGGGCGGCCATCGATTCGACCGGCCCGGACGGTGTGCCCGACGCGGCGCTGGTCGCGAAGGCCCAGCTGCAGGCGGCCAAGGTGAAGGTGCACCTGGACGACATCGCGCCGCGTGCCGCCACCAAGCTCCTGGAGCTCGGCGGTGCCAGCGCGGCCAGCCGGCAACGCAACCTCGACCGGCACTGGCGCAACATCCGCACCATCACGCTGCACAACCCCGTCGGTTACAAGGCCCGGGTGGTCGGGCAGAACCTGTTGCACGGCACCGCGATTCCCGCCAACGCCTACTTCTGACCTCAGGCGGCGATGAGGTCGGCGGCCTTCTCACCGATCAGCACGCTCGGGGCGTGAGTGTGGCCCCGGATGATGGTCGGCATCACCGAAGCGTCGGCGACCCGCAGCCCCGCGACCCCACGGACGCGGAGCTGCGGGTCGACCACGCTGGCCTCGTCGCTGCCCATCCGGCACGTGGTGGTCGGGTGATACAGCGTGTGCGACGTGGTGGCCAATGCCAGCTCCAGCGTGCGGTCGTCGAGATCGTGCGCACCCACCGGGCGGGCGATGTCGCCGAGCAGTCCCTTCAGCGCCGGGGCCTGGGTCATGTCCGCCAGCATCCGCAGGCCCGCCAGTAGTGCCTTGCGGTCCGCGCCCTCAGGGTCGGACAGGTAGCGCGGGTCGATGATCGGCTTGGCCAACGGATCGGCCGAGGCCAGCCGGATGGTGCCGGTGCTCTTGGGCTTCACCAGGATCGGCCCCATCGCCACCGCGTCGCGCGGGTAGGCGTCGCCGATGCCCTCGTCGAAGAACGGCGCCGGGGCGAAGATCAGCTCGATGTCGGGCTGCGCAAGTTCAGGATCACTGCGGACGAAGCCATACGCCTCACCGACATTCGAGGTCAGCATGCCGCGGCGGCGGGTCAGGTAGTTGAGCAGCTGCACCGGTTTTTCCGCGCTGATCAGGGTCTCGCACTTGGCGTCGAACCCGAGCAGCACGACCAGGTGGTCCAGCAGGTTCGACCCGACGCCCGGCGCGTCGTGGACCACATCGATGCCGTGCTCGGCCAGATGCTCGCGCGGACCGATGCCGGACAGCATCAGCAGCTGCGGGCTGTTGATCGCGCCTCCGGACAGGATCACCTCACGGCGCGCCCGGACGATCTGACGACGGCCGTCCGCCTCGTACTCGACGCCGACCGCCCGCCCGTCCTCGATCAGCACGCGGGTTGCCGTGGCGCCGGTGCGCAGATGCAGGTTCGACCTGCGCAGCGCGGGCCGCAGATAGGCGTCGGCGGTGCTCCACCGCGCGCCGCGGCGCTGACACACCCGGGTCTCGACGAACCCCTCGTAACCGGACTGCTCGGCGGCCTCCAGCCACGCGGCCGTGACACCGCGGGGGCTGCGCTGCGGGCTGAGCACCAGCGGCCCGGCCTCGATCCGGTCGAAATACTTCTTCACGGCCGCGTACGACCACTCTTCGCCGGCGAGCTCACCCCACTCGTCGTAGTCCGCGGGCAGGCCGCGCACCCACATCATGGCGTTCATCGACGACGAGCCGCCGAGGGTCTTGCCGCGCGGCCAGTAGATGCGGCGGCCGGCGAGCTCGGGCTGCGGTTCGGTCGAGTAATCCCAATCGAACTCGCCGCGGAACAGCTTCGCGAAAGCCGCCGGGATACGGATGAACTGGTTCTTGTCGACGGCCCCGGCCTCCAGCACCACCACCTGCGCGGTGCCGTCGGCGCTCAGTCGATCAGCCAGCACAGCACCGGCCGAGCCGGTCCCCACGACGACGAAGTCAGCGATCACCGCCGCAGTCTGTCACGAAACGCGGCCTACCAGGGGCCTAAGCGGTGAGCTCGATGCGCGTCGCGTCGCCGACGCTGGCATAACGCTCGGGGCTGCAGGTCAGCACGATCACCTGGCCGTCGCCGCCGACCGCGTCGAACACCTCACCCATGCGGGTCAACCGGCCCGCATCGGTGAACCCCAGTGCGTCATCGATGATCACCGGGACGGTGTCCTCCTTGGCCACCAGCGCCGCGCCGGCCAGCCGGGCGACGATCCCCAGCTGTTCCTTGGCCCCACCGGAGAGGCTCTCGTACGGCACGGTGGTGCCCGCGACGGTGCGACTGCAAATCCGCAGATCACTGTCGACCTCGACGGCGAAGCTGTCCCCGAACACGATGCGCCCCAGCCGTTCCACCTCGGTGCGGAACGGTGCCACGTACCGCTGCCGGGCCTGTTCGCGGTGCCGGCCCATCACCGTCCGCAGCAGTTCAGCGGCCCGGGCCCGACGACCCACTGCGGCGTGTTCGGACTCCGCATGCCGCAGCGCGATCTCGGCGGCATCGAGCTGGCTCTGGCGGCCCTGTGTCCCGTACACCTTCAATTGCGCTGCCACATCCCGCAATTGGTCATCGAGTTCGCGGCGCCGGGTACCGAGCCGGGCCGAATCCGCGGTGGCCGCCGCCAGTTCCGCATCGACAGTGTCGGGCGCGGCGGCAGCCAGCGCCGCGGCGAGTTCCTGTTCACGCGCGGTGGCCGCGGCAGCCTGCTCCCCCAGCGCCGCGACGCGCTGGGTCAAGGCCGCATCGTCCTCCAGTTCGCGCTGCCGTGTCAGTCGCTCGGTGGCCTCGGTGAGCGCGGCCGTCGCCGCCGTCACCTTCTCGCGGGCGACCGTCGCCGCGGTCAACGCGGCCGCCACCGCGGCCGCCGCGGCGGTGGCCGTGTCGCGGCATTGCTCGTACTCGGTTGTCGCCCGGCGCTGTTCGGCGTCGGCGGCTTCCAGCTCGGCTCGTGCCGCCCCGACGTCGATGGCGTCGGTATCGCCCAGCTGCTCCCGCAGCCCCGCCAGCCGAGCCGCGAGCGCCTCGACCGTGTCGGCGCCCAGCAGCGTCTGCCGGGTGACGGTCAGCCGATCACGCTCGGCTTCGAGTTCGCGCCGCCGCGCGTCCAGGACCCGCGCGGCCTCGACGTCAGCGACCCCGTGTGGCTGGAGCGCAGCCGCCAGCGCAGTGCGCGCCGCGTCGAGAACGGCGCTGGTGTCCGCGGCCGGGGTACCGGGCAGCACCCGCACCGTCAGCAGCCCGGGGAGTTCGACATCGGTCCGGCCGCCCGCGCTCGTGACCCACTCCGACCCGGCGGACAGCGTCACGTCCTGGTCACCCACGCGCAGCTCGACGTCGCCGTGAGCCACCAATTCGATTCGCGCCGAGGCGAGTTCAGCAGCCGCGGCCGCACGGTCCACCGCGGCGGCGGCGGTTTCGATGGCCCGCATGCCCGCCGCGGTCAGCGTGATCTTGCCCAGCTGATCGGCGACCGCCGCCAGTTCGTCGGCGGCGACCTGCACCCGCTCCAGCAGGCCGGACAGCCGAACCGCCTCAGCGCGCTGGGACAGTTGGTCCACCACCTGCCGCGCCGCATCCAGGCGGACCCGACCGGCCTCCACCACGGACCGCGCCACCGCCACGGCGGTGTCGGCGGCCTGCTGCAGCTGCGCCGCGGTCACGTGCTGTTGCGCGGCGTGCTCGGCGGCGGCGGTCAGTTCACCGATGCCGGCGGTCCGCTGTTCGACGTCGGCCTGCAGCCGCTGCCGCTCGTCGAGAGCACTGCGTGCTGCCGTCGCGGTCGCCACCGCCGCCTGCGCCTGCACGCGTGCCTGGGCAAGCTCGTCGCGGACTCGAGCCACCGCGGTCGCCGCTTCCCGAGCCGCCGCCAGCCGCACCTCAGCGGCCGCCAGTTGCTCAGTGGCCGTGGCCAATTCCTTCGTCAGCTCGCCGTGGCGGCGGACCGCCTCGTCGACCTCGGCCACCGCGGCGGCACGCGCCGCGACCTCCGCCTGCGCAGCCTTCAGGCTTTTTGTTGCCTCGGCCCACACACCGGTGGGACGGCCGGTCTGCGTGAAGTACTTCAAGAACTCGGCGTCGATCCGGTCGACCAGCAGCGGCTCGTTGCCCGACAGCGCACCCTCGAGTGCACCGGCCTGACCGGCCGCGACATCGAGTGCCCGCGCCAGCGCGTCGCATCCGGCGAGGTCGACCGGCACCATGGCGGCAGATTGCAGAATGCGCTGGGCCCGCCACAATTCGGTGTCGACCGTCTCCTCCAGCATCGCGCGCACCCGGTCGTGCGCCTCGTCGCCGGTGAGCTGCTCGCGGCGCGGCGCGAGGATGGTCAGCCGGGTTTCGGCCTTCTTGTGGAACCGCTTGTAATACTCGAACCGGTAAGGGCCGGTGGAGATTTCGGCCGTCACCTCGGCACCGACGTCAGCATGAGTCGGCTTGACCTGCTTGACCTCTTTCTTGGTCGAGCGGTCCTTGGACTCCAGCAGCAGATCGAGCGCCTCGATCATGGAGGACTTGCCGATCTCGTTGGCGCCAGCGACCACCACCACGCCGCGCTCGGGAAATTCGATCTCGCGGTGGGTGATGCCGCGGTAATTGGTCAGGACCAGCCGATGCAACTTCATGCGGCACTCCCCCGATCGACCAGGCGCAGCAGCAGCGCGAGCGCCGCGCGTGCGTCGTCGGCGTCGTCGCCCGAAGTGCTTGCGGTGCCGACCAATTCGTCGACCGCCGCCGCGGCGAACCCACCGATGCCCAGGTCCGAGAATTCGCCGTCCGCCGGGACCACGACGAGGTCGGTGTGTCGTTCCCACGTCGTCAGCGCGGCGAACAGGCGCGCGTAGCGGTCGAGGCAGGCGTCGAGGGTGGCCTTGTCGGAGATGGTCAGTGAGCCCGTCAGCGCCAACCGGACGACGGTGCGTTCCTTGTCCGGCAGGCCGTCGAGGTTCAGGTCCAGATCGGCGATATCGCGATCCGTGTCGACGATCCGGCGCAGCGTGACGAACCGCCACTGACCCACCCGGCGGGACTCGACCGTGACCGACTGATCCGTGTCGTCGACGTCGACCACCAGGACGTGGCCCGAATCCGCTTCGATGTCATCGTAATTGGTGACTTCGGGTGCACCGGAGTACCACACCCGGCCGGTGCTGCCGACCTCGGTGCGAGAGTGCTTGTCCCCCAACGCCACATAGTGGACCGCGCCCCGCCGTACCGCGGCCTCGACGGTGTCCAGCCGGATCAGTGCCGGTTTCGTGGGATCGGGATCGAGGACGTCGACCCCGCCGTGCCCCACCACGATTCGGGTGACGCCGTCAGCCGGCAGGTCGGCCACCGCGTCGCCCGTCAGGTCCGTGGTGGGCGCCTTGGAGCGCCACGGCGCGCCGACGATCTGCACCCCGGGGCGCAGTTCGTGTACCCCGTCGAGCACCGTGACGTTGGGCGGGCATTCGGCCAGGAACAGCGTGCTGGTGTACACCGACGCCGGATCCAGCGGATCGTGGTTGCCCGGCAGCAGGAACACCGGAATCTTGATGGCGCGCATGGCCTCCAGCGACAGGCTAACCTCACGCGGATCGAGCTGGTTGTGCTCGAAGACATCCCCCGCCACGACGACGAACTCGGCACCCACCTCGGTGCACAGCGCCCCGAGGCGCGCCACGGCGTCACGACGTGCGGCCGAGTAGCGCGGCTGCGCCTCACCGCCCAGGAAATGCCGGGTCATACCGAGCTGCCAGTCGGCGGTGTGGACGAAACGCATGCGGCGAGTGTAAAACCCGGCACTGACAACTCCGGGGATCTACGGTGGGCGGGTGACGGGAACCCGAACATTGATCCTGCTGCGGCACGCGAAATCCGACTACCCCGACGGGGTCGCCGACCACGACCGGCCGCTCGCCAAGCGCGGTGTCCGCGAAGCGGCACTGGCGGGCGACTGGATTCGGGAACATCTCCCGGCCGTCGACGCCGTCCTCTGCTCGACCGCCACCCGAACCCGGCAGACGCTCGAACGCACCGGCATCACCGCACCCGTGACCTATGTCGAACGCCTCTACGACGCGACGGCCGGCATCGCCATCGAAGTCATCAACGGCGCGCCGGAGGCGGCGAACACGGTGCTGGTGATCGGCCACGAACCGGTCATGTCGTCGCTCGCGCTGAGTTTGGCGTCGCTCGACACGAGCGACCCTGACGCCGCCGGCCAGATCGCGATGAAGTACCCGACGTCAGCGATCGCGGTTCTGCATACCGACCGGCACTGGTCGCAGCTGGAGCTGCGCAGCGCCACGTTGGACCAGTTCCACATCCCCCGTTAGGAGTTGGTGGCGAGCGTCAGCTCCATCAGCTTGGTGGCCATACCGCAGGTGTCGGCGCCCGGCCCCTGCGGATTCACCCACCAGCCCACGACGCCGGCAGCGTCACTGGCCACGCCGCACGAGCCGTTGGGATCGTTCGGATGCATGATGATCGACTTCACGCCGGCGATCGCTTTGGACTCGTACTTGTAGTTCAGATGCTGGGCGACCTTGGTCTCCTCATCGAGGCTGCCCTGCTCGTACCAGAACCGGGTGATGTCGATGAGGCCCGCCGACTGGTTCAGCGCCTGCCACCGGCACACCGCACCCACGAAGGTGCTCTGGATGTCCAGCGGATCCGCACCGACCGTCTTGGCCAGCACGTCATTGGTCAGCACGTCGCACTCTTTGAGCAGGTTCGGGTACGAATCCGCCGAGTGCTCGCTGCCGCCGCCGGCGCCTTCTTTCATCGCGGTGCCCTCGACCGAGCGGGCGCAACCCACCAGCGCCAGCGCCGACATCACGGCGACCGCTCCAGCCAGTTTCCGTCGTGTCATTTCGCGTTCGCAATCGATTGCCGGGCCAGTTCCTTGGCGATGTCGCACGGTTCGGGGAACGGCTTCTGGGAGAAGCTGATGGACCATTCGATGAAGTCGTCGTCGAACTGGATGCCGACCTCACACAGGCTCTTGCCGATCATCGGGTCCTCACCGAGCGCGACGAAACCGGAGTGGCCGTTGATGTTGATGTCGCTGACGTCGGCCCGTGTCCGTTCCTCGGTCTTGCGTTCGCGGCCGATCGGGCTGCCGCGGTACCAGGTGAAGGAGAAGTGCGGGCCGAGGATGCCACCGTTGACCAGCCACTGGCACCCCACGGAGTTCTTCGCGGTGTTCACAAGGCCGGTGACCTGGGTCAGCTGGCTGACGGTCTGATCGCTGACGCCGCCGCACACCGGGAACATCGGGCCGTGCTTGGCCGGGCCCGAGGCAGCGGGGCCCGACTGGCCGCCCGCCTGAGCGGTGCCGCCGTTGCCGTCGTCCGAGCAGGCGGACATCGCCGGAATCATCGCCGCGGCAAGCACGGTCGCGGCGGCAGTCTTCACCTGTCTGCGGGTCACGCCATGCACTGTAGCGGCAGGTTCTGAGGTCAACCACCGACATGCCGACTGACCTGGTCTTTCTATAAGCATTCCCGGGTGTGCCACAGTAACCGCATGCTCTGGGCACTGCTGCGGCAGTACACGAGGCCGTATCGGCGGCAGCTGACGGTGGTGGCGACGCTGCAACTGATCAGCACGCTGGCCTCGCTGTATCTGCCGACGCTCAACGCCCGCATCATCGACCACGGCGTGGCGCGCGGCGACACCGGTGTGATCGGGCGGCTCGGCGCCGTCATGCTCGCCGTCAGTGCGATGCAGGTCCTGTGCGCCATCGGCGCGGTCTACTTCGGTTCCCGCGCCGGCATGGGCTTCGGCCGCGACCTGCGCTGGGCCGTGTTCCGCCAGGTGCTCGGCTGGTCCAATGCCGAAGCCGTGCGGTTCGGGGCGCCGACGCTGATGACGCGCACCACCAATGACGTCCAGCAGATCCAGGTACTGGTGCAGATGACCTGCACCATGCTGATCACCGCGCCGATCATGTGCATCGGCGGCATCGCGATGGCCGTGCACCAGAACGCCGGCCTGTCGTGGCTGCTGCTCGTCAGCGTGCCGGTGATGGCGGGGTGCAACTACCTGATCATCTCCCGGCTGCTGCCGCTGTTCCGCCGCATGCAGCGGTTGATCGACAACATCAATCGGGTGCTGCGCGAACAGCTCACCGGCATTCGCGTGGTTCGGGCCTTCTCGCGCGACGACGCCGAACGCGCCCGGTTCGCGGACGCCAATTACGACCTGACCGACACCACGCTGACCGTCGGGCGGTGGCAGGCACTGATGCTGCCCGCCACCACTCTCGTGGTGAATCTGTCCAGCGTTGCGGTGATCTGGTTCGGAGGCATCCGCATCGACCACGGCCAGATGCAGGTCGGCTCGCTGATCGCATTCCTCTCGTACTTCATGCAGATCCTCATGGCCGTGCTGATGGTGACCATCGTGCTCGTGATCCTGCCGCGGGCGTCGGTGTGCGCCGAGCGGATCACCGACGTGCTCGTCACCGAGCCGACGATCGTGTCGCCCGCTGTGCCCGTGGTGCCGGAGGTCCGGCGCGGGGAGGTACGGGTGGAAGCAGCCACCTTCGGGTACCCCGGCGCCGACGACCCTGTGCTGCACGGCGTTTCACTGACCGCTTCGCCCGGGACGGTGACGGCCATCGTGGGATCGACCGGCTCCGGAAAGTCGACGCTGATGGCGCTGCTGTGCCGGATGTACGACGTCACGTCCGGCTCCGTGATGGTCGACGGCGTCGACGTCCGGGACTACGACCCCGAACAGCTGTGGTCGATGATCGGGGTGGTGCCGCAGCGCGGGCACGCGTTCTCCGGCACGGTCGCCGACAACCTGCGGTTCGGCAAGGCCGATGCGACCGAAGACGAGATGTGGGCGGCGCTCGGTGTCGCGTCGGCCGATTTCGTGGCGGACCACCCCGAGGGGCTGGGCATGCCCGTCGCACAGGGCGGCACGAACTTCTCCGGTGGGCAGCGCCAGCGCCTCGCCATTGCCCGGGCAGTCGTCCGGCGGCCCGCGGTGTACCTGTTCGACGACGCCTTCTCCGCTCTGGACGTCCACACCGACGCCCGGGTGCGGGACGCGTTGTCCGTGGTGGCTGCCGAGGCCACGGTGATCATTGTCGCCCAGCGCCTTTCGACGGTCGCCGCCGCCGATCAGATCGTCGTACTCGACAACGGCCACGTAGTGGGCGTCGGCACGCATTCCGAGCTGATCGAGTCGTGCCCGGTGTACCGCGAATTCGCCGACTCGCAAGCGGTTGTGGCCGGAGGCCTGGCGTGACCCGGCCGCCGTCGGCCGCCATGCTGGCTTCGGGTCAGCGGTCCGAGAACTTCCGCGGTACGGCGCTGCGGTTGGTGAAACAGCTGGCACCGCAACGCGGTCGGGTGATCGTGGTGATGCTGTTGGGCATCGCCGGGATCGCCGTCGGCGTGATCGGACCGCGCATCCTGGGCCATGCCACCGACCTGTTGTTCAATGGGGTTCTGGGCCGCGGGCTGCCGGCGGGCATCAGCCGTGAGCAGGCGGTGGCAGCGGCGCGGGCCCGGGGCGACAACACCTTTGCCGACCTGCTCGCCGGGTCCGACGTCGTTCCGGGACAGGGCGTGGACTTCACTGCGATCGGCCACGTGCTGACGCTCGCGCTGCTCCTGTATCTGGTTTCTGCGGTGATGGTGTGGGCCGAGGCACGACTGCTCAACACCATCGTGCAGCGCACCATGTTCACGCTGCGCTCCCACGTCGAGGACAAGATTCACCGGCTGCCGTTGTCCTACTTCGATTCCCGGCCCCGTGGGGAGATTCTCAGCCGCGTCACCAACGACATCGACAACGTCCAGACGTCGTTGACGATCACCGTCAGCCAACTGCTGACCTCGGCGCTGACCGTGGTGGCGGTGCTGGCGGCGATGATCTGGATTTCGCCGCTGCTGGCGTTGATCACCGTGCTGACGGTGCCGTTCACCTTGCTGGCGACGCGCATCATCACCAAGCGATCGCGACAACAGTTCATGGCGCAGTGGCGCAACACCGGCCGGCTCAACGCCCACATCGAAGAGACCTACAGCGGCTTCACCGTCGTCAAGACGTATGGCCACCGGGCACTCGCCGAGGAGAAGTTCCGCGAGCTAAATGACGATGTGTACCAGGCGAGTTTCGGGGCGCAGTCACTGTCCGGGCTGGTCTCCCCGATCACGACGTTCATCGGCAACGTCAGCTATGTCGGCGTCGCGGTGGTCGGCGGTATCCAGGTGGCGACCGGGCAGATCAGCCTGGGCAGCATCCAGGCATTCATCCAGTACGTGCGGCAGTTCAATCAGCCCTTGACCCAGATCGCGTCGATGTACAACACCATGCAGTCCGGGATGGCCAGCGCCGAGCGGGTTTTCGAGTTCCTGGACGCCGACGAAGAGGCCGGAGCTGGACCGGCACTTGGCCGTGTTTCGGCCGTGCCGGACCGGGGCTCGGTTGCGGCGGACCGGGGCTCGGCTGCGGCCGACCGCGGTTCGGTTGCACCCGGCCCTGGCGGAGCCGCGGCCGGCAGTTCCGCGGCTCCGCCGGACCTCGTCGAGTTCGAGCGGGTCAACTTCTCCTACGTACCCGGGACCCCTGTCATCGAGGACCTGTCGTTCGTCGCCGAACCGGGCACCACCGTGGCCATCGTCGGGCCGACCGGAGCCGGAAAGACCACGCTGGTAAATCTGCTGATGCGGTTCTACGAGCCGGATTCCGGCCGAATCCTCCTGGGCGGCCGCGACATCGCGACGATGAGCCGCGCCGAGCTGCGGTCGCGCATCGGCATGGTGCTGCAGGACACGTGGCTGATTGCCGGCACCATCTACGACAACATCGCCTACGGACGTCCGGACGCCACCGAGGCCGAGGTGATCGAGGCTGCTCGTACCGCGCGCGTCGACCACTTCGTGCACACGCTGCCGAACGGGTACCAGACGCGGCTCAACGAGAACGGCGTGAACATCAGCGCCGGCGAGAAGCAGCTGATCACCATTGCCCGCGCGCTGGTCCGGCAACCCCAGCTGTTGATCCTCGACGAGGCCACCAGTTCCGTCGACAGCCGCACCGAACTGCTGATCGCCCAAGCCACCGCGGAGCTGCGCCGAAATCGGACCAGTTTCATTATCGCGCACCGGCTTTCCACCATCCGAGATGCTGATCTGATCCTCGTGGTGCAGGCCGGTCGGATCGTCGAGCGTGGGTCCCACGACGAGCTGCTCCAGCGACGCGGGGCCTACTGGAAGATGACGCAGGCCTGACGGTCGCGGGCCAGGCCCACCCACCGGGCATCCCTCCCACCGAAGGTTCCCTGTGTTCAGCCGGTGCGCGGGCCTGCCGCTCCGCCGCTGAAGCGGCAGGCTCGCGATGTGTTGTCACTGTTGAGTTGTCAAGGTGCGCAATGCTTTAGGTGTTATGCGGCTGTGTCGAGGCGCATGGTGCGGCGGTTGTACGCGGGGATGGGTTTTCGTTGCGGGTCGACGGTCGCGGGTGGGATGAGCCAGGGGTGTTTGTCCAGGCCCATGACCACATCCCAGCCGTCGTGGTGGACGTTGGCGTGGCAGGCCGGGCACAGCAGACACCCGTTGGCTAGTGATGTCTCACCGTGGTGGGTCCAGTGGATGATGTGGTGGGCGTGGGTGCGTCCGGGTGGGGCGCCGCATTTGATGCAGCATTCATCGCGGTGATAGAGCGCTTTGCGCAGGTGCGCCGGGAACAAACGTTTCTCCCGACCCATATCGAGGGGTACGTGTTCGCCGTCGACGATGATCGTGGTGACGGTGGTGTCGCAGGTGAGTCGTTCCAGGGTCATGGTGCTGATCGATCCGATGAATTCCAGCGTGGCCAGGTCTGGGGCATCGGCTGGGACGGTCACCAGCAGCTGCGTGCGCGGGGCCGAGGCGACGTCGCCGCCGCGGGCGGCGATGTCCAGCACCGCTTCCAGGGCATCGGCCCGCCGCCTGCCCGCCGTGCGGGTGTCAGGGGTGCCGTCGGGTTCGGGCCGCGGTGCCGAGTGTTCCTCGATCGCTGCGACCAGCTTGGCGCCCACCTCCACGTCCAAGTCCGCGCGCACCTGCACCCGACCATCGGAGGTGACGCGGTGCTCGACGGTGTTGATCGACCGGTCCTCGGCGGCCGGCAGGCCACCTTCAGCGGCCGCGACTCGGTTCCCCAAACGCCGCGCGCGTTTGTCGATGTCGGCGGGGGTGGCGCCGGAGAAGAACTGCCCCAACAGATCGGTCACCTGCTGGTACCGGGTCTCCTTGTCCACCGGGCCGGGTGCGCGGGCTTGGATGTGGTTGATGCCTTTGACGATCGCATCGACATGCTCACCGGAGATCGCCCCGTCGGCGGCATGGGCCGCGAGCGTGGGCAATGCCGGCAAGGCTCCCGATACCCGGATAAAGCGCTCGGCCACCGATGGCGCACATCCCAACGCCATCAGCAACTCCCTCGGCGTCCGGCCCTGCGCGGCCGCCACCCCGCGGCGGTCCAGCACCCCGGTCAGCCTCGCCGCCACATGGTCGGCCACATTGCGCAGTTTCATCACGCACGTCATCGCCGCCACCGCGTCGTCCCTGGACATGTCGTCGGAGATCTGCACACCGCGAAGGTGATCGAGAAGAGCGTTGAGATCCGGTGTGATTCCCATGCCCAATTGTATCGAACGCATGTTCGAACTGCAAGGAGTTTTTCGGCCTACATCAGGACACCGGTGACAGTTCGAGCGATCCCGGAAGGGCAGTTGCGACCGCCGAACTTGGGCTGCGAGGTACCGTGGGCCGGGCGGGCCGGCGGGCCGGGGCGCCGGATGCACTGGCGGGGCAGGGGTTGGACAGGCGGGCGGGGCGGGGCGCTGGACGGATGTGCAGGCTGGGCGCGTCATCGGCGGGGCGCCGCCGGTGCCGGCGGGGCGGGGCGCCGCCGGTGCCGGCGGGGTTGGACGCGCGGGCGGGGTGCGGCGCCGGACGGATGCGCCGGCTGGGCGGGGCGCCGGACGGACTCGCAGGCACAGCAGGGAGTTTCACTCGCCTAGCGACTGCGGCGCCACCCACAGACCTACGGCCGATACGGCGTGACCCTCGGCAGCCAGGCAGGTACCGACTTGCAGTAGCGCCGGTACTCGTCGCCGAACTGCCTCAGCAGCGCGGGTTGCTCATAGAAGTAGACGAACGCGGCCGTCCCAAGCACGAAAAAGACTGCATACCAAAGCAGTACCGGCTGGCCGAGGACCAGCGCCTGACCAACGATGACGGCAGCGACCGCGAGGTACATCGGGTTGCGGACGTACCGGTGCGGGCCCGTCACGACCAAGTTCTGCGTAGGCGCGGCCGGCAACGGTGTGCCGAGCCCATCACTGGCGAATTTGTAGATTGCCGCGAGCAGCACCGGGAGGCCCAGAGCGATCAGCACCACGCCGCCGATCCATGTGCCGGGCACGCCGAACAGGTCACCGATCCGCCGCCAACCGGTCAGCGAATATGGGATCAAGCCGGCCATGGTGCCGGGCACGACGACGGTGAAACCCGCACTGCGCACCAGGCTTTGGCGGCGCAGGGACGCCGTCGAGCCCATGACTCAGGCCGCGAACGCTGCCGTCAGTTGGACCCGGATGACCGGATCGGATTCGAGGCGATGCCGCAGCGCACTCTCGAACTGCCAGATGGACGCGAGGTCGTGGTCCATCCGGCAGTCCACGGCTGCGGCCGTGCCCGACGGCGGCGGACTGTCCGCGATGTGGTCGGCAACGGGTTCCAGCAAGGTCCGCGGCGCCGCCAGGTAGTAACCGGGATTCGGACCGCCGACCTCGGCCGCGTACAGCAGCCCGTGCTCGGTGATGATGATGTGCGTGGCCAGGACCCGCACCGGCCCATGCCGCTCGGCGGTGCCCCATTCCTCGGCCGCCAACCGTCCCTGGATGGCATGCAGTCGCACGTCGTCCGTCAGGAATTTCGTGAAGTCACCCGGCGCGAGCACCCGGGCCGACGCGAGGTCGGCATTCAGGCTGCCGCACAGCATCTCGCCGATGTAATTGAACAACCGATCGCTCATGACGCGCTCCCATCGGGCCAGTACCTTGAGCCTGCACCCGAGCGGCGGCGAACGTCAATGGTTGATCAGAGTTGCGGACCCTCGGCGCGAAGATCGTCGACCGCCGTCATGGCGTCACGCAGTTTCGCGAGCCACTCCTCGGCATGTTCGCCGACCAACCGGACCGACCACGCCAGCGCATCGGACCGCGACCGGGCCACGCCGGCGTCGACCAGGGTGTCGAGCACCTGACGCTCGGGCTGCTTCAGCCGGGTCATCACCGGAACAGCCAAGTGGGTGAACAGGATTCGCTCCGACTCCCCCACCGACACACCCCAGGCCACTTTGCGGCCGTAGCGGGCCTCGGCCTCGTCGGCGATCCGCATGCGCTCGGACCGGGTCTCTTCCCGGAACCGCGCCACGCGCCCGGAGGCCCGGGCGGCCGTTTCCGGATTCTCCGACTCGGGCAGTCGCCCGATCACCACGATCTCCTCGCGGTCCACCGTGACCTCCGGGTCGCCGGCGAACCACTCTTCCGGGAGCCGGCCGGCGAACCAGTCGGCGGCGTCGCCCGCGTCGGGCTGCTGCGCTTGTTGCCAGCCGCCGCGGCGGTCCTGGCCAGAATGACGTTGCCTCATGCTTACATGATTACACCGTTACAGCTGTAACGAAACGGCCTTTCACCCCAAGCGAACGTACGCCACAAAAACGGGCTATCAGCGCTTACGCAGAAGCGCGGAACCGCCGAAGACGGCCGCCCCGAGCGCCACCAATGCCAGGAACACCGCCCAGCCGGGGCTGACGAAGACACCGACCAGGACGATGGCGGCAATCACCGGCGACGCCAGGAACAGCAGCATGCCCGGGTGTTCCTTCGCTACCGCGAGGGCACTCTTCGCCCGGACCGGGTCAATTTCTTTGCGCGCCATGGAACCAGGATGCCACCCGAGGCGACTAAAGGAAGAGATTCAACCGACACCCGAACCCGAGACCCGAATCACAGCCCTACCTATACCCCCTATGGGTATATACTCCAGGCATGAGTCAGGTACTTGAAGTTCAGGGAATGTCGTGCGGACACTGCGTCGCGTCCATCACCTCAGCTGTCGAGCCGCTGCCCGGCGTAACCGGCGTCGAGGTGGACCTCAAGGCCGGGACCGTACGAGTGGACGGCGAGGCCGATCGGGCCGCCGTTGCTGCCGCCATCGAAGACGCCGGATACGACGTCGTCCAACCAGCATGACCACGTCGGTCACCCTGTCCGTGGGCGGCATGACGTGTTCGTCGTGTGCGGCCCGAATCGAGAAGCGGCTCAACCGGATCGACGGTGTTCACGCCAGCGTGAACTTCGCGACCGAGCAGGCAGCGATCACCTACCCGGACAGCGTGACCACCGACGATCTTGTCGCGGCCGTCGAGGCCACCGGCTACACCGCGAGCGTCGACAAGGCCGATACCCCCGCCGAACCGGCCTACCTGCCGCGCTTGCTGGCGTCACTGGCCCTCACGATCCCCGTCATCGCGCTGTCCATGATTCCGGCCTTGCAATTCCCGCACTGGGCGCTGTGGGCGCTGGCCCTCGCCACGCCCGTGGTGTTCTGGGGCGCCTGGCCGCTGCACCATGCCGCGTGGACCAACCTGCGGCACGGCGCGGCGACGATGGACACCCTGGTGTCGCTGGGTGTGCTCACGTCGTACCTGTGGTCGGTATGGATGCTGGCCATGGGCAGCGACCACCTCTACCTCGAGGTCGCCGCCACCGTCACGACCTTGATTCTCGCCGGCAAGTTCTTCGAGACCCGCGCCAAGCGGCAGTCCGGCGCGGCACTCCGCGCGCTGCTCGATCTCGGCGCCAAGGACGTCGCGGTCCTCCGTGACGGCCACGAAACCCGGGTGCCCATCGAAGATCTGGCGGTGGGAGACGTCTTCGTGGTCCGTCCGGGCGAGAAGATCGCCACAGACGGCGTGGTGGTGACGGGAACGTCTGCCGTCGACGCGTCGATGTTGACCGGCGAATCGGTGCCTGTCGAGGTCGGCCCCGGCGATCAGCTCGCCGGCGCAACGGTGAATGCCGGTGGGCGCCTTGAGGTCAAGGCCACCCGTGTCGGTGCCGACACCCAGCTGGCGCAGATGGCGCGCCTGGTGGCCGATGCGCAGAGCGGCAAGGCCGACGTGCAGCGCCTCGCCGACCGGGTGTCGGCGGTGTTCGTGCCGGTGGTGATCGGGCTGGCGCTGCTGACGTTGATCGGCTGGCTGGTCGCCGGCGGCACGGTGAGTGCCGCACTGACCGCCGCCGTTTCGGTGCTGATCATCGCGTGCCCCTGCGCGCTGGGCCTGGCCACACCGACTGCGCTGCTGGTCGGCACCGGCCGCGGCGCGCAGCTGGGCATCCTGATCAAGGGCCCGCAAGTACTCGAATCGACCCGCAAGGTCGACACCGTCGTGCTGGACAAGACCGGAACGGTGACCACCGGGAAGATGACGGTCGCGGCCGTACATGCCCAGTCCGACAACGTGTTACGGCTCGCCGGAGCCTTGGAGCACGCATCCGAACACCCCATCGCCCAGGCCATCGCGGCCCGGGCCGCCGCCGACGGGCCGCTACCGACGGTCACCGACTTCGTCAACCACGACGGCCGCGGCGTCACCGGCGTAGTCGACGGTCACGAGGTCGCCGTCGGTAGGTACAGCTGGCTGGCCACGGCGGCCACCCCGGCGTTGGAGAACGTTGCGCACACGGCTGAGGCGGAAGGCCGCACCCCGGTGTGGGTCGCGATCGACGGCGCCACAGCCGGCGTCATCGTGGTGTCCGACAAGGTGAAAGACACTGCCGCCGAAGCCATTGCCGACCTTGAGAAGCTGGGACTGACCCCGGTCCTGCTGTCCGGGGACAACGCCCGCGCGGCCGGCGCGGTGGCCGCCGAAGTCGGCATCGCGACGGTGATCGCCGAGGTGCTGCCCGCGGACAAGGTCGACGAGATCAAGCGCCTGCAGGATCAGGGCCGGGTCGTGGCGATGGTCGGCGACGGCGTGAATGATGCTGCCGCCCTTGCCCAGGCCGACCTGGGACTGGCCATGGGTACCGGCACCGATGTGGCGATCGAGGCCTCGGACCTGACCCTGGTCAGTGGCGACCTGCGGGCAGCGGGCGACGCGATCCGGCTGTCCCGCGCCACCCTCAAGACCATCAAGGGCAACCTGTTCTGGGCGTTCGCCTACAACATCGCGGCGATCCCGCTGGCGGCCGCGGGCATGCTGAATCCGATGATCGCCAGCGCGGCAATGGCTTTCAGCTCACTGTTCGTCGTGAGCAACAGCCTGCGGCTCCGCAGTTTCAAGCCCAACCGGTAGCTACCAGATCTTCACCCAGTCGACCAGCATCTCGGCCGGGTACGTACCCCCGGACGGATCGCCGCCACCGGACCCGGCGACGGCGAGGCCCAGGATCGGGAACAGCGTGTAGCCAGGATCGTTGAAGTGCCAGTTGGGCAACGACTTTGCCGGGACATTGAAGTAAGGTTGCGCGCCGTCGGTGTAGTCCAGCCAGAATCGCAACCCGGCGTCGTCCCACTGGCAGCGCCAGTTGTGCCAGGCGCTGTCCGGCGTGATGTTGTGCGAAACATGTTCGCCGCCATTGAGGTTGACGTGCACGGTCGTACCGTGGGCCCAGCTCCCGTTGCCGTACCACTCCATGATGTCGACCTCGCCGCCGATTCCGGGCGAGTTGTTGGCCAGATACCAGGCCGGCCAGCAGCCCGGCGTCAGGCAGTTGAGCTTTATCCGGGCCTCGAAGGTATGGCCGATGCCGGCCTTGAAGGTGCCGAAAATCTTGCCGCTGTAGTACGTGTTCCCGTCCTTGGCCGCCCGGATCACCAGGTTGGACTTGCCGTCCAGGAACAGGTTCTTGCGGTCATTCCGGTACTGGCCGACGCGTTCGGGCATCTCCCAATACGTCGGGTTCTCCATCGACTCCCGGGCCGTCGCGATCTCCCATTTCGAGGTGTCGGGCGACGATCCGGCAGGGCCGTCGAAGTTGTCCTCGAAGATGAGTTTTCCGGGCGTATCAGCGTGGGCCTCGGCCTTGGGAAGCGTGGCGGCCAGCAGGCCCAGCCCCGCCATCGACAGCATGCTGCGACGATCAATGTCTGGCATGCCTACCCATGTAAGCCGCGTCTCGGCCTTCGTGCAAGCCGGTATACGAGGGGCATCGGTGCCGCGGCTACTCCCCGCCGCGGCGGGCGCGGAACAGTTTCACCTCGTCACGGATGCCTTTGAGCCGTCGTGCACCGGCGAAAGACCACTCGAAATCCGGTGCGTCGCCGACTGCCTCACGTGCGGATTCAGCCAGCAGAACCGACCCGGGGCGGGCCACTCCCGTGACCCGGCTGGCCTGGTTGACCGGCCTGCCGAACCAGTCACCGGCCCGGCTCACCGCCGGGCCCGTCGCCATGCCCGCCTTGAGGCGCGGCAGGAATTCGTCTTTCTCGGCCGCGTCGACGAGCTGCAGCACCATGTTCAGCAGCGGGACCGGCTCGGCGCTGACCAGCATGACCTCATCGCCGATGGTCTTGACGAACCGCACCGGCGGCTCGGCGAGATCGCGCGCAAGATCGGCCAGCCGCTGCGACAACTGCTCCAAGTCCTCCGGCGGCAGTTCCTCCCCCAGACTCGTGAAGCCGACGAGATCGGCGAAGGCCACCGATACCTGCCCGGACCCGGGCAGCGGCCGTCCGGCCATCCGTTCGGTGGCGCTAACCTCCTCTTCCAGCATTGCGTGCAACAACTGGGTCCGGAGCATGTCCTGGATCATCGGCCCGAGCAGCGGTGCCGCCTCGCCGATCAGCGCCGCGGTGGCTTTCGCGCCGTCGAGTTCGCTGACACCCGGTTGCAGAATCGCGGACAACGCCGCAAAACGCATGACCTCGACGGTGCGGGACAGACCTTCGGCCATGACCTGAACGACCGCGACGACCTGATCCTCCGGCAGGCCGAGCCGGAGAAACCGCTGGGCGTAGCCGACCAGGTCGCTGTCGACCGGCAGGAACAGCTCGGCGTCCAGATCTTCGGACCGGGGCCGGCCGGCTGCATGCAGAATTCGTTGCAGCAGGTCCAGATTCACGCCCCACCGCTCGCTGATCTGCCGGGCCGACAACCTGGTGCCGTCATCACCCAACGCCCGCCGCGAAGGCAGCAGCATCGGCGCGAACGACTCGTTGATCTGGTCCTCGGTGAACCCTTCGGACAGCAGCCAGTCGGTCAGCTCGGCACGGTCGACCGGCTCGGCAGCTTGTTCACTCACCCGGCCAACCTATCGCGCCTGGCAGCAACGGAGAATGGGCACATGACCGAGCCAGAGATGCCGCTTCGCACGGGGCTGCCGGCGATTGTCGGCGCCGACCCACGGGTGCTGATCCTCGGCTCGTTTCCCAGCGAGAAGTCGCTGGACACCGGCGAGTACTACGCCAACACGCGCAACCAGTTCTGGCGGCTGCTGGGTGCGCTCATCGGGTTCGACGCGGAGCTGCCCTATGCCGAGCGCCTCGATGCCGTCACCGCCGCCGGGGTGGCGCTGTGGGACGTCGTGCACAGTTGCCGGCGAGTCGGCAGCCTGGACGCCAATATCGACCGGAAGACGTTGGTGCTCAACGATTTCGACGCGTTCCTGACGCAACACCCGACGATCGAGCGGGGCTTCGTCAACGGGCTGACGGCGTACACACTGTTCCAGCGCACCGACATCGCGCTGCCCGCCGTCCGCCTGCCCTCGAGCAGCGGAGCGCTGACCATGTCGTTCGCCGACAAACTCGCGGCGTGGCAAGTGGTCCGCTGAACGTTTCACCTCGGCCGATGGGGGTATGCCGCGCGAATGCGGTGTGTATCCGCATCCGGACCCAGGGGGTTTACCCATGTCACGCATCGCCAAGAACCTGCCGGGATTCACGAAGTATCTGGGTGCGGCGCTGACGGCGCTGACGATCGGTGGTCTGATCGCAGCGACGCCGGCCGGCGCGTTCTCCCGACCCGGATTGCCCGTCGAATACCTCAACGTCCCGTCGGCGGCCATGGGCCGCGACATAAAAGTCGAATTCCAGGCCGGCGGTCCGCACGCCCTCTACCTGTTGGACGGCCTGCGGGCGCAGGACGACAACAACGGCTGGGACATCAACACCCCGGCGTTCGAGTGGTACGACGGCTCGGGCCTGTCCGTCGTGATGCCGGTCGGCGGCATGTCGAGCTTCTACACCGACTGGTATCAGCCGGCCGTCGGCAACGGCACCACCCAGACCTACAAATGGGAAACCTTCCTGACCAGGGAATTGCCGGCGTGGTTGGCCGCCAACAAGCACATCTCAACCGGCGGTAACGCGGTGGTCGGGCTGTCGATGAGCGGATCGACCGCACTCATGTACGTGGCGGACCACCCGGACAAATTCCGGTACGCCGGCTCGCTGTCCGGATTCCTGAACTTGTCCGACTCGTTCTGGCCGTCGCTGGTCGGGCTGGCGATGAACGATTCCGGCGGCTTCAACCCCGGCGCCATGTGGGGGCCTCCCGGTGATCCGGCATGGGCGCGCAACGACCCGACGGTCAACGTCGGCAGGATCGCCTCGTCCGGCGCCAGGCTGTGGGTGTACTGCGGCACCGGCACGCCGGACGACCTGGCCGGCGCGACAAGCGGTGTGCCCCAGCAGTTCCTGGAGAGTTTCACGCTCGCGTCGAACACCAAGTTCCAGGGCGCGTATCAGTCCGCGGGCGGGCACAACGCCACGTTCAACTTCCCGCCGACGGGTACGCACACCTGGGCCTACTGGGGTCAGCAACTCCTGCAGATGAAGCCGGACATCCAGGCCGCGCTCGGCGCGCGCTAACCGACCGGAGGCCGCCGGCCCGCCCACGGGCGGGCGCCCTCGATCTGCGCACTCAGCGACAGCAGCGTCGCCTCGTCAAAGGGCCTGCCCACCAACTGAATCGACGTCGGGACACCGTTATTGTCCAGCCCCCACGGCACGACGGCCGCCGGTTGACCGGTGACGTTGAACATGGCCTGGAAGGGCACGCGCGCGGCGACCGACGCCAGCGTCGAGACGGCGCCGCGGCGCTGATACTGCCCGACCCGCGACGGCCCGGTCGCCGCGCCCGGGGTGATCACCACGTCGACACTGTCGAAAATCGATTGCACCCGAGCGGCCAGCGCGGGTTCGGCGGCACGGATCGCGTCGATGCGCCGCTGCGAGAGCAACCCACCGATCCGGGCGAAGGACCGGGTGCGGCGGTCCAGTCGCTCGGGGTGCCGCAGCGCGGACACGTCGTCGTAGACACCACGGAAGTAGCGCGGCAGGGCGTGGCCGTACACCGCCGACCGCGGATAGTCCGGATCTCGTTGGACGACGTCGTGGCCCAATTCGCGCAACAGCTCGCCCGCCTGCTCCACCGCGGCGCGCTGCTTGGCGCCCACCCGTGCCGTCACCAGCGGTGGCACCTTGGTGCTCAACGCAATCCGCAACCGTCCGGGTGCCCGTCGTGCGGCAGCCACGAAGCCGCCGTCGGTGGTGGCGTCGAGGAACAGGGCCGCGTCTTCGACGGTGCGGGCCAATGGCCCGTAGGCCACCAGGCCGCACCACGAATCGTCGTGCGGGCTCATGGGCACACGGTCGCGCTGCGGTTTGATGCCGAACAGCCCGCACCAGGTGGCGGGAATCCGGATCGAGCCCATCCCGTCCGATCCCATCGCCACCGCCGCCAGCCCGGCGGCGACCGCGGTGCCACTGCCCCCGCTGCTGCCGCCCGGCGCATAGTCCGGATTCCAGGGGTTTCGCGTGGTGCCGTAGGTCAGTGTCTCGGTGAAGGGCCAGATCATCAGCTCGGGCACCGTGGTCTTGCCCAGGATCACCGCGCCGGCATCGCGTAGCCGCCGAATCACCTCGGCGTCCGTGGTGGCGGCCGGTCCGTGCGCGCTGCTGCCGAACGTGGTCAGTTCGCCCGCCACATCGGTGTCGTCCTTGATGGCGATCGGTACGCCGAGCAGCGGTTGCCGTTCCCCTGCGTCCAGCCGGGCCTGCGCGGCCTGCGCCTGGGCCCTGGCACTGTCGGCCAGAACTGTTCGATAACAACGCAATTCGGCATCGATGCGCGCGATCCGGTCCAGGTACAGTTCGACGAGTTCGGGTGCGGTCACCGTACCGGCGGCGAGCATCCTGGCCTGTTCGGCGGCGCCGGCGAACGCCAGGTCACGAGAGTCCATGCGGCGCAGATTACCCATCATCGGCGGTGTTTTGTGGCGTACTCCCCCGGCGTGCAGCCGAGCATCGCGTGGAAGTCGTTGATGAAGTGCGCTTGGTCGTACCAACCCAATCGCACTGCCAGGTCGGCGAAGTCGAGGTCCGGCACCGTCTCGATCTGCAGTGCCGCGTGCTGCAGGCGGTAGCGGCACAGCACCCATTTCACCGGCACCCCGACGTACCGGCGAAACACCCGCTGCGTGGTCCGCTCGCTCCAGGGAGACAGCGCCATCACCTGTTCGACCCGGTGCAGCTGTGAATCGGCGCGAACCCGGTCGAGCAATCGCGTCAGGTCCCGATACGTGGCGCCCACATCGGTGTGGTCGCCGATCGCGGCGTCGAGCGCCGCTGCGTCCCGGTCGATATCGTCGGCGAAAGGGACTGCGGCGCCCAGTAATTCCGCACCCACCGGCAGCACGCGGCCCGTCAGCGCGCCGGCGTCCCGGCCGAAACGGGCCGCGAAGCCGCCGGGCCGGAACCTGGCGCCCACCACCGAACCTGCCCCCGACAGCGTGGTCGTGAACACCCGCTCGACCACGCCGTGCACCAGCGTCGCCGGCAACCGGTGACCGTGCCGGACCTCGTCGGTGCCCCACTCGTGCGTCAGGTGCACCGCGGGAAAGGTGATGACGGTGCTGTCGAACGGCTCGACGTCCCGTAAATCCCAAGTGACGGACCAGAAGTTCTCGACCCAGACCGCTGCCGCGGCGGACGGCTGCCACTGCTGCAGATCGAACACCGAGCCGGTATTGGCACGGCCGACCACACCCAGCTTGGGAGCTGTTGTCGGGTTTTTCCAAGCCGCCACACCATTGACCCTACGAAACTGGGTGCCATGAGCGTGCAACCAATTCCCCAGGGCTACACCAGCCTCACCCCGTTCCTGGTGATCGATGGGGCCGCCGCCGCGATCGACTTCTACGTCGAGGTGTTCGGCGCGCGGCTGATCGAGAAGATGGACGCGAGCGACGGCAAGGTGGCCCACGCCGAGCTGGACTTCGGTACCGGCCGGCTGCAACTGTCCGATCCCAACCCCGATTACGAACTGGTGGCGCCGCCCCGCAGCGGTCCGGTCACGCATTCGGTGGTGCTGTACTGCCCCGATGTCGACGCGGTGGTCGACCGCGCCGAGCGGGCCGGCGCGACGATCCGGGAAGCGACACAGACTTTCGTCACCGGTGACCGGTTCGCGTCGATCATCGATCCATTCGGCCAGCGCTGGGCGGTGATGACGCGCGTCGAAGAGGTCGACGCCGCCGAACGCGACCGCCGGTTGTCGGAGTGGGCGGCCTCCAACGTCTGACCCCGGTTGGCCTACCGTGAACTGATGGCCTGTGTGTTCTGCGACATCGTCGCCGGGAAGGCGCCCGCGGTGCGCGTCTACGAAGACACCGACTACGTGGCGTTCCTGGACATTCGCCCGTTCTCCCGCGGCCACACCCTGGTGGTCCCCAAGCAGCACTACGAGAACCTCGTCGACACCCCGCCGGACGTGGTGGCCGGTATGGCCAAGCTCGGTCAGCGCATCGCCCAGGCGTCGCGCGAGTCCGGCCTCCACGCCGACGGTAACAACGTCGCGATCAACGACGGCAAAGCCGCATTTCAGACGGTGTTCCACATCCACCTGCACGTCGTCCCGCGCAAGCTGGGCGACAAGCTGGCGTTTGCCAAAGGGATGCTGCTGCGCCGTGATCCGGACCGGGAGACCAGCGGAAAGATCCTACTGGAGGCGGTGGCGCGGCTGTCTGATCCGCAGGCAGACTTGCAGCCATGAGCATGCCCCTGTGGGAGAAATACCTCGGTCTCCCGTTGCTGAAAATGCACGACCGGATCTACCAGAAGACCGAAGGCCGGATCGGGCACCAGTTCCCCGGCGTCCCGCCGAGCCTGCTGCTGCACACCGTCGGCGCCAAGACGGGCCTGGCACGCACCACATCGCTGACCTACGCGAAGGACGGCGACGCCTACCTTGTGGTCGCGTCCAAGGGCGGCGAGCCGACGGCGCCCGGCTGGTACTTCAACCTGAAGGCCAAGCCCGAGATCGAGATCAACGTCGGGACGAAGCGGATCCCGGTGACCGCGCGCGTGGTCGGCAAGGACGACCCCGACTACGCGCGGCTGTGGCAGATCGTGAACAAGAACAACGCCAACCGGTACGCGGGATATCAGAAGCGCACCACCCGGCCGATCCCGGTGGTCGCGCTGACGCCCCGCTAGAGCAGCTGCTCGGCGAGCAGCCGTAGCGTCGTCTCGCGAGCCGGGGCGGTGGCTGGATCGCAGCCCCGGCGAGCGGCGGCGACGGGGCTGACCATCACCTCGTCGACACCGAAATGCGATGCCAGGTCGCGGATTTGGTCCGCGGCCTCCGCGGGTGCGCCGACGACGGCCCGCTCCATTCCCGCGGCGACGATGGCCTGCTGCGTGGCGGTGAGCTGGTTGTGCTCCGAGTCTTCGACCAGATCCAGCGCACGCAGCGGCTCGCCGGTGCGCAGCCATGCCATCATCTGCAGGTTGGGGCGGATCAGCTGTTCGGCCTCGTCGCGCGTCTCGGCCACGCAGGCGTTGACGGTCATGAACGTGGTTGGCTTGTCCGCGAATTCGCTGGGCCGGAACTCTTCGCGGTACGTGGCCAGGGCTTCCTCGGTGCCCTGCCCGGAGAAGTGGTGGGCGAACACGTACGGCAGCCCCTTGGCCGCGGCGAGGTGCGCCGAATACATCGACGAGCCCAGCAGCCACAGTTTCGGCGGGCTCACCGCCGACGGGGTGGCCTTCAGGATGTAGTTCTTGTCCAACAGGTTTCGTCCCTCGAGGGACACTTTGACGCCGCCGGGGCTCATCAGCGCGACGACGTCGTCGAGGTACTCGGGAAAGCGCTGAATGTCCTCGTCGGTGCGCCCGGCCGGGCCGCGCAGCGCGATCGAGGTGACGGGGTCGGTACCCGGCGCCCGGCCGACGCCGAGGTCGATGCGGCCCGGCGCTGCCGCCTCCAAGAGCGCGAACTGCTCGGCGACGGCCAGCGGCGCGTGGTTGGGCAGCATCACGCCGCCCGAGCCGAGTCGGATCTGAGTGGTCTGCGCGGCCAGGTAGCCAAGGACGACGGGCGGGCTGGTGGCGGCGACCGCGGGCATGTTGTGGTGCTCGGCCACCCAGTAGCGGGTGTAGCCCAGCTCATCAGCGACCTTGGCGAGGCGAACGGTGGCGGCGAAGGCATCGCCGGTGGACTGGTCGCTACGGACCGGGACGAGATCGAGGACAGACAACTGCACGATCTATTCCAACCCTTCGGGGCGGGATGCGATTCCCTTGGCCGTGCTGAACACGTCGTCCAGCATGGCCGGGGTGAGCCGGCCGGTGAAGGTGTTCTGCTGGCTCGGGTGGTAGCAGCCGAGGAGCCGCCGCCCGTCGGGCAGCACGGCAAGCGCGCCGTGCCCGAACTTCGGATACGGCCGTCCTGCTCCCGTCAACTCCAGCGCGGCCTTCCAGGCGAAGCCACCGAGTGCGACGACGACCCGGACGTCCTGACCCGTCAGCCGCCACTCCGCGCTGAGCCACGGCTCGCACGTGAGACGTTCCTCCGGCGTCGGCGCGTTGTCCGGCGGGGCGCACCGGACGGCGGCCACCACCCGAATGTCGTTGAGGGTCAAGCCATCTGCCGCATCGATACTGTCGGCGCTGCTGGCCAGGCCGACGCGGTGCAGCGAAGCGAAGAGAAAGTCGCCCGACCGGTCGCCCGTGAACACCCGGCCGGTCCGGTTGGCACCGTGGGCGGCAGGCGCCAGACCCAGCACCCAGATGCGCGGCCGGTCCACGCCGAGCCCCGGTGCCGGCCGGCCCCAGTACGGTTCGGCGGCATAGGCCTTGCGCTTGGCCACCGTGCGCATGGCGACGTCCTCACGCCAGGTGACCAGACGAGGACAGCCCCGGCACACCGACACCTGGGCGTCGAGGTCGGCCAGACTGGCACAGCGACGGGCCCTGGCCCGGACCTGCGCCGCCGTGCGGGCGACGGGGGTGTCGGCGTCGGCCGGGTCCCCGGGCCAGCCCGCGCCGGCCGGGACCGGGGACGGGAACAACACTCCGGTTCGGGGATGTGGCAGCACCCCAAGATTCTGCCCTCTTGGCGGCGCGGCTAAGCGGCGAAGCTGTCCAATTGCACGCGGTGGTAGGCCGACCGCAGCCGTTCGTAGCGGTAGCGGTTGTATGCCAGCGGATCGAGGACGACGGCCCGCGGTAGGTACCGCCAGGCCACCTGAGAGGCCTTCAGATACAGGGCGTATTCGAGCCGGTTCAAGGGCGTCGACCGAATATCGAGCAGCTCCCGCATCTTCGGGTGGGCATGGCGCCGGCCCAACACCTTCGGCACCCGCAACGCGATCGGTGTCAGCACGTTCCACAGCGGCAGCAGGAGCACCCGCAGTTGCTTCGGCAGCAAGGCCGGCACGGGCAGCGTGTCGAAGCTTTCGTCGGCATACTGCAGAAATGCGTTGTCCGCCAGGTGCTGTTCGGCGACGCGGTCGTAGTACGCCTCCATGTCGGCCAGGGTCTCGGGCAGTTTGGCCCGCGCGCTGGGCAGCTCCAGATAGCTCATCATCCACCGCAGGGTCCGATACACCGCCTCGCGCTGCTCGGCATCGAGGTTCTCGCCGCGGACCGCGACGTAGCCCCGGTAGAACAGATTCAGCGAGCTGACGGCGATCCAATTCCAGAGTTCGGGGTCGAGTGCACTGAACCGCGTGTCGGCGAACTCACCGTTGCCGGTTCCCCGCACGCCGGCATGCAGCCGTTTGAGTTCCTCGGTGTCCCCGCGCCGGTCGGCCTCGTCGCCGAACAGCATCAGCATGCCGAAGGCGAGCGACCGGATACCCCGGTCGGTGAAGTTCTCCTGAAATCGTCCCGACCAATCGACCGCTGCCGCGATCGGGCGGTATGCCACCTGGTCGAGTGCCAGGCGCCCGAAGAGCCCGAGGCTCAGCGGCGAGCCCAACCACCACCGGACGTCGGCCGCCAGCTCGGCATGCGGCTGGCTCGGGTGCCACGGCTCCACGCCGGCCCCCACGGGCGATGCAGTCATGGTCATGCGCGCATCCAATCTGTCATCAAGCGTTGATAGATGAGATGAGGCAACCATCTGTCAACGCGTGTGTCAAGATTGGTGACGTGAGTGAGGCGCGGCAGTACGGCGGCATGAGTGGCGCCGACCGCATCGCCGATCGGCGGCGTCGCTTCATCGCGGCAGGCCTGGAGCTGATGGGCACCAAGGGCATCCCCGCGACCACCCTGCGTGGCGTAGCGGAGCAGGCCGGCCTGGCGGCGCGCTACTTCGCCGAGTCGTTTCCACGCATCGAGGACCTGCACATCGCGGTTTTCGACGAGATCACCGCCGAAGTGGAAGAGCGTGGACTCGCCGCGATCGCCGACACCAAGGGCGGCCCCCGCGCACGGTCGCGCGCGGCGCTCAGCGCACTTGTCGACGTCGCACTGACCGATCGGCGCAAGGGCCGCATCGTCCTGATCGAGTCCGCGTCCTCACCCGTCCTCGGCCCGCGTCGCCTCTCGGAAGCTCAGCGATTCGCGGGCATCGTCGCCGGGCTCAGCGGCTCCGCGACAGACCCGCGGCCGATCGATCTGCAACTGGCGGCGCAATTTGTCATCGGTGGGGTCGCCGAGACGCTCACCGCGGTCCTCGTCGGGGCGATCTCCGTCGACCGCGACCACCTCATCGACATGCTGAACGACCTGTTGTTTGCCGCATTACGCGGCGTCCGCGCAACTGCAGGTGCCGTCAGAACGGGATGACCGACTCACTGTTGAGCTTGAGCCACACCCGGCGCACCCAGCGCCGCACCGGACCAGATGACAGGTGGGCGATCAGTTCACGGTCGTCGATCAGGTAGCCGCCGGGCACCCGCTGCCAGAGGCCAGCCATCCAAAGCTCGAGTGCCGCAACGGTTGTCACCGACCCTGACGCGATCAGATCGAGCGCCTCGTCGGCCACGAAAGCCGGCCGGCGCGTGCGCACGCTATGACTCACGGCGCGCACGTGGAGCTCGATCGCGGTCGCAGACACATGCGCTCCGCGACGGCTGTCGCGCAGCGCTCCCATCTCGGCCAACAAGGCCTTGCTGTACACATAGCTGACGATACCCGTAACACGGGCGTTACATGGGATTAATGCCCCCGGCACATGACGCGAGTCTTCGCTGGTCACCACCGGGCTCCTAGACTTGCCCGCGTGCATACCGCGCTGCCCAGCCTCATCGCCGACCTGCCCGCCGACGCCGTCGTCACCGATCCCGACATCGTCGCGTCCTACCGACAGGACCGCGCGCTCGATCCCGACGCCGGCACCCCCATCGCGGTGGTACGGCCGCGCAGCACCGAGGAGGTGCAGACGGTCCTGCGGTGGGCCAGCGCGCACAAGATCGCGGTGGTGCCGCGCGGCGCCGGCACCAGCCTGTCCGGCGGGGCGACCGCCGTCGACGGCGGCATCGTCCTCACCACCGAAAGGATGCGCGACATCGTCGTCGACACGGCGACCCGCACCGCCGTGGTGCAGCCCGGCCTGCTCAACGCCGAGGTCAAGAAAGCCGTTGCGGCCCATGGCCTCTGGTATCCGCCGGATCCGTCGTCGTTCGAAATCTGCAGCATCGGCGGCAACGTCGCCACCAATGCCGGCGGCCTGTGCTGCGTGAAGTACGGCGTCACCACCGACTACATCCTGGGCCTGCAGGTGGTGCTGGCCGACGGCACGGCGGTGCGGCTCGGCGGCCCGCGGCTGAAAGACGTTGCGGGACTGAGCCTCACCAAACTCTTCGTCGGCAGCGAGGGCACCCTCGGCATCGTCACCGAGGCGACCCTGCGCCTGCTGCCACCACAGCACCGCGGGTGCACCGTGGTGGCGAGCTTCGACTCGGTGCGCGCGGCCGCCGACGCCGTCGTGACCGTCACCGGCCGGATTCGCCCGTCGATGCTGGAGTTCATGGACGACGTCGCCATCAACGCCGTCGAGGACAAGCTCAAGATGGGCCTGGATCGCGGCGCCAAGGCCATGCTGGTGGCGGCCTCCGACGACCGCGGCCCGGCGGGCGTCGAGGACACCGAGTTCATGGCCCGCGTGTTCACCGAAGCCGGTGCGACAGAGGTGTTTTTGACCGACGACCCCGACGAGGGCGAGGCCTTCGTGGCCGCTCGGCGGTTCGCGATCCCGGCCGTGGAGGCCAAGGGCCCACTGCTCCTGGAAGACGTCGGGGTGCCGCTGCCCGCGCTGGCGGACCTGGTCGACGGCGTGGGTGAGATCGCCCGCAAGCACGACCTGCTGATCTCGGTGATTGCGCACGCCGGGGACGGCAACACCCACCCGCTGATCGTCCACGACCCGAACGACGCCGAGAACACCCGGCGGGCCAACATCGCGTTCGGCGAGATCATGGACCTGGCCGTGTCGCTCGGCGGCACCATCACCGGCGAGCACGGCGTCGGCCGGCTCAAGCGGCCCTGGCTGGCCGGTCAACTCGGCCCGGAGGTCATGGAACTGAACCGCCGGATCAAAGCGGCACTGGATCCCGACAACATCTTGAATCCGGGGGCGGGCATCTAGCCGGACAGCAGCGCCACAACACCTCGGCGGTGTTCATGGCGCGTGCCGATGGACCCTTGACACATCAGCCCCGCCGCCGTACACATAAGACATGACGGCGATTTTGTCTCACGAGACGTCCGGCTCCCCCGTGGCGTTCCAGCTTGCCGATTCCGCCGGGTGGGTCGATCCCTGGCCGATGTACCGCGCGCTGCGCGACCACGATCCCGTCCACCATGTCGTACCCACCGACAATCCCGGCGCCGACTACTACGTGCTGTCCCGGCACGCCGACATCTGGACCGCGGCGCGCGATCACCAGACGTACTCCTCGGCGCAGGGCTTGACCGTCAACTACGGCGAGCTGGAACTCATTGGCCTGCAAGACAACCCGCCGATGGTGATGACGGACCCGCCCGTACACACCGAATTCCGCAAGCTGGTGTCGCGCGGCTTCACACCGCGCCAGGTGGAGGCCGTCGAGCCCAAGGTGCGCGAGTTCGTGGTGCAGCGACTGGAGAAGCTCAAGGCCGCCGGTGGCGGTGACATCGTGACCGAGCTGTTCAAGCCGTTGCCGTCGATGGTCGTCGCGCACTACCTGGGTGTTCCTGAAGCCGACCGCGACCAGTTCGACGGCTGGACCGAGGCCATCGTCGCGGCCAACACCGCCGAGGGCGGCCTCGGCGGTGCGCTCGAGACGCTGGGCAGCGCGCTCGGCGACATGATGGGGTACTTCACCGCGCTGATCGAGCGCCGCCGCAAGGAGCCCGAAGACGACACCGTGTCGCACCTGGTCGCCGCGGGCATCGGCGCCGACGGCGACATCAGCGGCGTGCTGTCGATCCTCGCGTTCACGTTCACCATGGTCACCGGCGGCAACGACACCACCACCGGGATGCTGGGCGGCTCGGTCCAACTGCTGCACCGGCGCCCCGATCAGCGCCGGCTGCTCGTGGAGAACCCGGACCTCATCACCGAATCCGTCGACGAACTGCTCCGGCTCACCTCGCCGGTCCAGGGTCTGGCCCGCACCACCACCCGCGATGTCACCATCGGCGACACCACCATCCCCGCCGGCCGCAAGGCTCTGCTGCTCTACGGTTCCGGTAACCGCGACGAACGCCAATACGGCGCCAACGCAGGCGAATTGGACGTGACGCGCGCCCCGCGCAACATCCTGACGTTCAGCCACGGTGCGCACCACTGCCTGGGCGCGGCGGCCGCACGGATGCAGTCCCGCGTCGCACTGACCGAACTGCTCTCCCGGATACCGGAATTCACTGTCGATGAGGACAACATCGAGTGGGCCGGGGGCAGCTACGTGCGACGCCCGCTATCGGTGCCGTTTACGATCGGCTGATGGCAAACGACTGGCTGGCCGGCCGCCGCACCGAGGTCGCGGCGGAGGCCATCCTGGACGCCGCCGACCGCCTGTTCGCCGAGCAGGACGCGGCGACCGTCGGGATGCTCGAAATCGCCAGGGCGGCAGGGTGTTCCCGTGCCACGTTGTACCGGTACTACGAGAACCGCGACGTGCTCCACCTGGCCTACGTGCACCGCGAGGCGTTCCGGGTGTTCGCCCATGTCGGTGAGCAGATCGCCGACATCACCGATCCGCGCACCCGGCTGCTCGACGGCGTCGCGATCGCGCTGCGCAGTGTGCGGGAAAGTCCGGCGCTGTCATCGTGGTTCGTCGCCACCCAGCGACCGATCGGTGGCGAGGTCGCCGCGCAGTCCGACGTCATCACCGGACTGGTGGCGGCGTTCCTGTCGGCGTCGTGGCCCGAACTGGAGACCGAAGCCGCGCACCGCCGGGCCGGCTGGCTCGTCCGGATCCTGGTATCGCTGTTGATGTTCCCCGGCGCCGACGAAGACGACGAACGCGCGATGATCGACGAATTCGTGGTGTCCCAGCTGGTTCCGATCGATCAGGCTTCCCAGTAGGCGCGTGCCTTGATCGCCTTCTTCGGAATCTGGTAGTCCTCGCGCAGCACCTTGACCACCGAGCGGGTGGTCCGGTTGTCGCACGCCACCCAGCCGAAGTGATCGGAGGCGTCGAACGCCGACGCCCGCACGGTCTCGACCAGAGCCTCGCCGTTGTTCTTGCGGTCGACCCACGTGACGGTCAGCCCCGGCGCACCGGTGCCCACCTGAAGATCGCGGTCGTCGTCGTGACCCGCCTCCAGATACACCTGGATGGACGCCTCGCCGATCGCCTGCAGCAGCGAGTTGATGGCCGGCAGCGATGCGGTGTCACCGACCAGTACGTATCCGGCCGGCGCGGGCTCGGGCAGCTCGAAGCTGCTGCCGAGCAGCGTCACCTCGAGGGTGTCACCGGGCTTGGCGTCCTGCGCCCAGCGCGTGGCGAGGCCGTCGTGCAGCGCGAAGTCGATGTCCGTGGTGCCGGCCACCGGATCGGGGTTGACCAGCGTGTAGCCGCGCTGATGCGCCTTGTCGCCGTCGGGGAACCAGCCCCGGACCCACATGGTCGGGTGCACCGGCCGCTCGGCGAGCAGGTTGCCGGTGGTGAAATGCAGCCGCAGGTAGTGCGGGGTGATCTGGGTGCGGCCGGTGACGGTCAGCTCGTAATCGCCGCCCCGCCACAGTTTGACCAGCGCGCCCTGGATTCCGCGCGACGGCTTCGACTCGGTCATGTTGCACCCTCCGATTGGACTCTTAGGGCAGCATAACCTAATTGATGGTGTTGGTTGATTGCCTGCGGTTTGTGCTGGCCAAAGCTATCTTCGAGCCGTGTTCGGCATCCTCCGGCCCTGCCGGCATCGGCTCGGCAAGGAACTTGCGGCCGTCTGGACCGCCCAGTTGTGCGGGCTCTGTCTCGCGCTTCGCGATGACTACGGTCAGGGCGGCCGAGTCGCCACCAACTACGACGGCCTCGTCGTGTCGGCGTTGGTGGAGGCGCAGTCCACCGCGGCGCCCGGCCGCCGGGAGGCCGGCCGCTGTCCGCTGCGCGGCATGCGCAAGGCCGACGTCGCGGTAGGCGAATCAGTTCGGCTGGCGGCCGTCGTCTCCCTGGTGCTCGCGGCGGCACGGGTGCGCGATCACGTCGATGACGGCGACGGGGTGTTCGCCGCGGCAGGAGTGCGGCCCGCGGCCCGACGGATCGCCGACCGGTGGGAGCGCCAAGGCACGGATGTCGGTACCGCGCTGGGCTTCGATACCGGCGTGCTGATGGCAGCGATCGGGCGGCAGGCGGCGCTGGAAGCCGCTGCGGCACCGGGTGGTTCGTTGCTCGCGGTCACCGAACCCACCGAGACGTCCGTCGCCGCGGCGTTCGGCCACACCGCGATCCTGGCCGGCCGGCCGGCGAATGTCGCGCCGCTGCACGACGTCGGCCAGTTGTTCGGGCGGGTCGCGCACCTGCTCGACGCGGTCGAGGATCTGCACGACGACGAGGTGCACGGAAAATGGAATCCGGTGGCCGCCACCGCGACACCGATCGCCGACGTCCGGACCATGTGTGACGACGCAGTGCTCGGCATCGAGCTGGCCCTGGCCGACGTGCAGTTCACCGACGGGCGGCTGGTGCACCGGCTGCTGACGCGCGAGTTGCGGCGGGCCGTGTCCCGGACCTTCAGCGACGCGGGATACCGGGCGACGGAGGTACCGCCCGACGCCGAGCCACCGGTCGCGTCATTCGGCGAAGCTCCGCTGGACGACGTGGTCGGGATCGAAACGGGCGAAGAGAATCCCGAGGAGAAGGTCCAGCGCAAGGCCGGCTGGTTCGACGGCTGCTTCGCGTGCGACTGCAGCGGCTGTTGCTGCGACTGCGACGGCTGCTGTGACTGCGACGGCTGCTGTTGCGATGGCTGCTGCGACTGCTGCGACTGTTCCTAGTTCCGCACCCGCGTGAACCGGTGCAACAGCCACGACACCGGGATCGTGAACAGCATCGTCCAGGTGAACAACGCGAAGGTCGACCCCGTCCAGATGTGTTGGCGCATCACCTCGACCATGACCAGTTCCATGATGACCAGGTGCACCAGGAAGATCTCGTAGGAGATCTCACCGAGGAAGACCATCGGCCGGCTCCCCAGCAGCCACGCGTACCAACCGCGGTTCCCCAGGCCCAGCGGCGCGACGACCAGCGTGGCGATGGCGGCGTAGAGCACCGCCTTCCACAGGCTTTCCGGCAGCGTGGCGGGCGAGGTCGTCGGGGCGCCGGCGATGGGCGTCGACGCGATGAGGTAGCAGACCAAAGCCAGTGGGATGCACAGGAATCCGTAGGCCCGCACCCCCATCACGGACAGCACCGAGAGCAGCATGCCGCCGACGAACCAGATCAGGTAGGTCGGCAACCAGAGCCGGGCGCCGTCGGGCAGGAAATCCGTGGTGTGCACCAGCGTCAGCCACGCCAGGCTCGACGCGGCAAAGACGCCCAGCGCACCCAGCAGCCGGCCCGGCCGCCACTGCCGCCGGCACAGCACCACCATCAGCAGGTAGGCCAACACCGGAAGGGCAACGTAGAAAGCAACTTCCACCGCCAGGCTCCACATCTGGGTGAGGCCCTGGTGCAGCCAGGAGAACAGGTAGTTGTCGGTGTAGATCTGGGTCAGCGTGAGGTTGCGGAGCAGCCCCAGCCAGGTGTGTCCGGGGTTGGGGCCGGCGGTCCGGAAGTGGTACAGCGCGTAGGCTGCCAGCACTGTCACCACGTAGGCGGGCATGATCCGTCGCACCCGGTGCCACGCGTAACGCCGCACCGACGGTGCGTCGTAAGGCTTTTCGGCATCGGCCCGAGCCAGCGCCTTCACCCACGGGGTGAACAGCAGGAAGCCCGACAGCACGAAGAAGATCGGCACACCGATCTCCGCGCGCGAGTACATCAGTCCGATGTACGTCTGGGTGTACTTACCGGTCGTGAACGCCGCGTGGGTCAAGACCACCAGCAGAGCGGCGACAGCACGAACCCCGGTGAGCGAATCAACCCGGGTCACTTGTACTTACGCTTGCCCTCTCCTCGACCTTCGCCGTGTCCACCGCGCCGGTCGTCATCACGACCCCGGCCCTTGTGCGGTCCGCCCTGACGGCCACCACGGTCGGAGTACGAACCCCGGTCCGAGCCGCGGTCCTGGCGACCACCGCGGTCCGAGTACGAACCCCGGTCGGGGCGTCCGCCACGATCCTCGTAACCGCCGGAACGTCCACCCTTGTCGAGCTCCAGGTGAATCAACTGGCCCGAAATGCGGGTGTTCTCCAGCTTTTTGAGCGTGTCCTTGCTCAGCTTGGCGGGCAACTCGACCAGTGAGTGATCCACCCGGATGCTGATGTGCCCGAAGTCGCTGCGGTTCAGACCGCCCTCGTTGGCGATCGCGCCGACGATGGCACCCGGAATCACCTTGTGCCGCTTGCCCACCGCGATGCGGTAGGTGGCCAGGTCGTCGCGCGTCGAGCGCGGCTTGCGCTCGCGATCGCCACGGTCCCCGCGGTCGTCACGGTCCGGACGCTCGCGCCGCTTCTCCGGCGGGGGCTCCTTCATGAGGAACTCTTCGCCACCCTGCGTCTGCACCGCCAGCGCCGCCGCGATCTCGGCGAGCGGCACGTTGTTGTCGCGCTCGTAGTCCTCGATCAGGCGGCGGAACAGCTCGATGCCCGGCGCACTGAGCGAGTCGGTGATGGCATCGCGGAACTTCGCCACGCGCTGGGCATTGACGTCGTCGACCGACGGCAGCTGGGATTCGATGAGCTTCTTGCGGGTGACGCGCTCGATCGAGTTGAGCAGGTGCCGCTCGCGCGGGGTGACGAACAGCAGCGCGGTGCCCGAGCGACCCGCGCGACCGGTGCGCCCGATGCGGTGCACGTAGGACTCGGGGTCGTGCGGGATGTCGTAGTTCAGCACGTGCGAGATGCGCTCGACGTCCAGGCCGCGCGCCGCGACGTCCGTGGCGATCAGGATGTCGATCGAGCCGTCCTTGAGCCCGTTGATGGTCCGCTCACGGACGGCCTGCGGGATGTCACCGTTGATCGCGGCCGCGGAAAAGCCACGGGCCCTGAGCTTTTCGGCAACTTCCTCGGTGGCCTGCTTGGTGCGGACGAAGACGATCATCGCCTCGAACGGCTCGACCTCGAGCAGCCGGGTGATGGCGTCCATCTTGCGGGGGCCGGCCACCTGGATGTAGCGCTGCGTGATGTTCTCGGCGGTCTGCGCTTTGGCCTTGATGGTCACTTCGACCGGGTCGTGCAGGTACCGGGCGGTGATCTTCTTGATGGCCGGCGGCATGGTCGCGGAGAACAGCGCGACCTGCTTGTACTCGGGGGTGTCGGCGAGGATGCGCTCGACGTCCTCGGCGAAGCCCATCTGCAACATCTCGTCGGCCTCGTCGAGCACCAGGTAGTCCAGGTGCGAGAGATCCAGGCTGCCCTTCGACAGGTGGTCGATGACGCGGCCCGGCGTGCCCACCACGACCTGCGCGCCGCGCTTGAGGCCCGCGAGCTGCGGCGTGTAGGACGAGCCGCCGTAGATCGCCAGTACGTTGACGTTCAGATGCGCGCCGTACTTGCTGAACGCCTCGGCCACCTGCAGCGCGAGTTCACGCGTCGGGGCCAGCACCAGACACTGGGTGTTGCGGCTCGCCGGGTCGATCTTGGACAGCACCGGCACCGCGAACGCAGCGGTCTTGCCGGTACCGGTCTGGGCGAGGCCGACGACGTCGGAACCGTTCAGGATCGCGGGGATGGTCGCGGCCTGGATGGGCGACGGAGATTCGTAGCCGACGTCGGTCAGTGCCCGCAGCACCTCCGGACGGATGTTCAGGTCGGCGAAAGTGACCTCGGCGCCGGTCTCGGCGGAGGTTTCTGAAGCGGGATCAGCTGTGGTGTTGGGGCCGCCCGAATCCGGGTCGGCCTCGGGCGAAGACGTCGTCATTATGCAAGGAGTCTAGAGGGTTATCAGGCCAGGTACGCCCAGCATGGCTGACCGGACTCCCCCTGGTCCGCCTTATAGGGTGGCCGGGTGCGCTGCGCCGAACCGAAACTGATGACGATCGCGGTGGCCGCACTCGCGGCGGCAAGCCTGTCCGCCTGTGGGTCGGGTGACTCCACCGCCTCCAAGACCCCCGAGCCGACCGCGCCGGCCGCCGCCAAGAAAACCGCCGCGCCGACCGTCGCCGCAGGTCCGAAGACCAGCGCGGCCCCGGCAGACCCCTGCGCCGTCAGCCTCACGGCGCCGGATATCGCCAAAGCGGTGTCGACGCTGCCGGCCGACCCGCGCAGCAAGCAGGGCTGGAGCCCCGAACCGCTGGCCGGGAACTACAACCAGTGCGCACCACTGTCGGTGGTGATTGTGAAAGCGAACACCAACGCCGAACAGCCGAACACCCGCGCCGTGATGTTCCACCTGGGCCAGTTGATCCCGACCGGGGTGCCCGACACCTACGGGTTCAACGGCATCGACCTCGCCCAGACCACCGGCGACACCGTCGCCCTGAGCTACACCAACCCGGCCAGCGGGCTCAAGAGCATCGTGCGGTTCCACTGGAACGGCAACGGTGTCGAGCTGATCGGCAACACGCACTAGCCGCGCAGCACCTTCTCCATGGCCTTGCCCTTGGCCAGTTCGTCGACCAGCTTGTCGAGGTAGCGGATTTTCTGCATCAACGGGTCCTCGACGTTCTCGACGCGGACGCCGCACACCAGACCGGTGATCAGGGTGGCATTCGGATTCAGTGTCGCCGCGGCGAAGAAGTCCTCGAACGTCGTCTCTGCTTTCAGGTGCTCGGCCAGGGTGGCCTGGTCGAATCCGGTCAGCCAGCAGATGACCTGGTCGAGTTCGGCGGTCGTGCGCCCCTTCTTCTCCACCTTGTTGACGTAGTGGGGATAGACCGACGCGACGCTCGTGGTGAAAATCCTGCTCACTCCAGCCAAGGTAACCCCGGTCTGTCGGCGGGCTGCCATATGGTGGCGACGTGTTCCTCAGTCCGACCGATCACGCTGCGCCGGTCATCTACAGCGCGTCGGATCTCGCGGCCGCGGCGCGCTGCGAGTACGCGCTGCTGCGCCGGTTCGACGGGCTGCTGGGCTGGGGACCGAAGGCCGTCGTGGACGACGACCTGCTGGCCCGCACCGCCGAACTGGGTGACGCGCATGAGCAGCGGCATCTGGAGCAGCTGCGGGAGGCGTCCGGCGACAACGTCACGATGATCGGCCGGCCGCGGCCGTACACCGTCGCCGGGCTGCTGGCCGCGGCCGAAGCCACCCGGGCCGCCGTCGACCGCCGGGCACCGGTGATCTATCAGGCCGCGATGTTCGACGGCCGTTTCCTGGGATTCGCCGACTTCCTGATCCTGGAGGACGGCCGCTACCGCCTGCGGGACACGAAACTGGCCCGGTCGGTGAAGGTCGAGGCGCTGCTGCAGTTGGCGGCCTACGCCGACGCGCTGACACAGGCCGGCGTGCCGGTGGCCCCCGAGGTGGATCTGGTGCTCGGCGACGGCACCATCGCCAGTTATCCGGTGGCCGAGCTGCTTCCCGTTTACCTGCCGCGGCGCGCGGCGCTGCAGCGGCTGCTCGACGAGCACCGCACCGGTGGCACACCGGTGTCCTGGGAGACGCCCACGCTGCGGGCCTGCCACCAGTGCGAGGACTGCGAAGTCCAAGTCCGCGAGCGGGACGACCTGCTGCTGGTGGCCGGGATGCGGGTGAGCCAGCGGGCCCGGCTGCTCGACGCCGGCATCACCACCATGCACCAGCTGGCCGAGCACAGCGGCGCGGTGCCGGGGCTCTCGTCGCGCATCGTGGCCAATCTCGTCGGGCAGGCGCGGCTGCAGGTCGCGCCGCCGATCGACGACAAGCCGCAGTTCGAGGTCATCGACCCACAGCCACTCACCGCGCTGCCCGAACCCGACCGCGGCGACCTGTTCTTCGACTACGAAGGCGACCCGCTGTGGACCGAGAACGGCCGGGACTGGGGCCTGGAATACCTGTGGGGCACCCTGACCGCGACGGGACAGTTCCACCCGTTGTGGGCGCACGACCGGACCAGTGAACGGCAGGCGCTCATCGATTTCCTGGCGCTGGTACGCAAGCAACGCAAGCGGTACCCGAACATGCACATCTACCACTACGCGGCCTACGAGAAGAGCACGCTGCTGCGGCTGTCCGGGCGCTACGGCGTCGGCGAGGCCGAGGTGGACGAGTTGCTGCGCAGCGGTGTGCTGGTCGACCTGCTGCCGTTGGTGCGCAAGAGTATTCGCGTCGGGACCGAGAGCTACAGCATCAAGTACCTGGAGCCGCTGTACATGGGCGGTGAGCTGCGTGTCGGTGAGGTCACCAAGGCCACCGACTCCATCACGCAGTACGCGCGCTACACCGAACTCGAGGCGGCCGGCGAACACGAGGAAGCCGCGACCGTCCTCAAGGAGATCGAGGACTACAACCACTACGACTGCCGCTCCACGTTGCGGCTGCGCGAGTGGCTGCTCGGCGTGGCATGGGCCGCGGGCATCGCGCCGCGCGGCCCGGCAGTCGGTGGCCCCGCGCAACCGGAGGCGGCCGCGCCGGCCGACGACGCCACTCAGCGTGCGCTGGCGAAGTACGCGGGCGACGGCACCACGGCTCGCTCGGACAAGCAGCAGGCCGTCGCCATGATCGCGGCCGCCCGCGGATACCACCAGCGCGAGGAAAAGCCGTTCTGGTGGGAGCATTTCGACCGGCTCAACAACCCGGTGGACGAATGGGCCGACTGCACAGACGTTTTCGTGTCCACGGCAACCCCGCACGTCGCCGTCGACTGGAACATCCCGCCCAAGGCCCGCAAGCCGCAGCGCCAGGTGTTGCTGCGCGGCGAGATCGCCGCCGGCTCGCTCCGGCCCGGCGCCGAGGTGTTCGCACTCTACGAGCCACCTTCTCCGGCAGGACTTTCCGACGATCCCGACGTCCGCGCCGCCGGTACCGCCACGGTGGTGGACTGCAACGAGGACGGCACCGAGGTGCTGATCGTGCACCGCACCGGCAAGGACGGCGACGAGTTCGGCCAACTGCCCTTCGCCCTGACGCCGGGTCCGCCGCCGAACACCAAACCGCTGCGGACCTCGATCGAGACGACGGCTGCCGAGCTCGCCGCCGGGTTGCCGTCGCTGCCGCCCAATGCGCCGCTCGACATCCTGCTGCGGTCCGCCCCGCGCACCCGGTCCACCGGCCCGCTCCCCCGCACCGGCGACGCAGCGCGCGATATCGTCGCCGCCCTGCGGGATTTGGACTCCTCGTACCTTGCCGTGCACGGCCCGCCGGGCACCGGGAAGACCTACACCGCCTCGAAGGTCATCGCCGACCTGGTCAACCTCGACCACTGGCGCATCGGCGTCGTGGCGCAGGCGCACGCCGTCGTGGAGAACGTGCTGAGCAGCGTGGTCAAGGCCGGGGTCGACGGCCGGGTCGTCGGCAAGAAGCGTGCCCCCGAGGGCGCACCGTTCAGCGACGTGCCGGACAACCAGTACGCGCGCTTCATCGAGGACAACAACGGCTGCGTGATCGGCGGCACCGCTTGGGATTTCGCCAACGACGGCCGGGTCCCGCGCGGCAGCCTGGATCTGCTCGTCATCGAAGAGGCCGGCCAGTTCAGCCTGGCCAACACCATCGCCGTCGCACCCGCGGCGAGCAATCTGCTGCTGCTCGGCGACCCGCAGCAGCTGCCACAGGTCAGCCAGGGCACCCACCCCGAGCCGGTCGACGAGTCGGCGCTGAGCTGGCTGGTCGAGGGCCGCCACACCCTGCCCGCCGAACGCGGCTATTTCCTCGACGTGTCGTACCGGATGCACCCGGCGGTGTGCGCCCCGGTGTCGGCACTGTCCTACGACAACCGGTTGTTGGCGGCCGAAAGTGTCAGCGGCGCACGGCGATTGGCCGGTATCGAACCCGGCGTGCACCTGATGACCGTCGAGCACGAGGGCAATGCGACCGACAGTCCCGAGGAGGCCGAGGCGATCATCACCGCCATCGGCGGCCTCGTGGGGAGGCAGTGGACCGACGAGGATGGCACGAAAACCCTTGGCCCCGAAGATGTTCTGATCGTGGCGCCGTACAACGCGCAGGTGGTACTGCTGCGCGAGCAGATGGACGCGGCGGGCTACGGTGACGTCCAGGTGGGTACCGTCGACAAATTCCAGGGGCGGCAGGCCCCCGTGGTGTTCGTCTCGATGACGGCGTCGTCCATCGCCGAGGTGCCCCGCGGCATGGGCTTTCTGCTGAACCGCAACCGGCTCAACGTGGCGATCAGCCGCGCCAAATACGCTGCCTACGTGGTGCGCTCGGCGCTGTTGACCGACTATCTCCCCTCGACGCCGGACGGGATGATCGAACTCGGCGCGTTCCTGTCGGTGACCGCATGACCATGCCGCAGCCGGGCATACCGGTGCCGCCCGTTCACCACGTCTGGACCGCGGGACCGTCCGATCGCCGGCACTTCACGTGGCTCTCCACCCAGCGAGCCCTGACCCGGTGGCAGCTGTGGTTGATCATCGTCGTCGGCATCGTTTTCGTATCAGCCGGCGCCGGGTCCATACCGGCGGCCATCGGCATCGCGGTCGTCCTGCTGCTGGTGTTCTTCGGGCTCATCACGACGATGACCTGGTTCCGCAGCTATCGGGCCTTGGGCCACAACATGTTTCCCGGCGCGCAGTGGGCCTCCGGGTTCAACGACCAGGGGTTCATGCTGGCCACCCCGACCGGAACGGTGACGCTCGACTGGGGTTCGGTCATCGCCATCCGGCCCTCCGCCGCGATGGTGACCCTCCAGACCAAGACCGGCCGCATCGGCATCCCCGCGCCGCTCGTCCCGCCACCGGCTGTCGCATACGCCGCCGGCCAGATCGCCCGTCGACGGCCGGTGTCACGGCCATGACGCTCTTGGATCAGCTGGCATCGATCGTCGGCACCGGGTACGTCACGACCGATCCCGACGTGCTCGCCGGACGCGTCGTCGACCAGACCGGGCGCTACCGCGGCCAGGCCCAGGCGCTGGTCCGCCCCGGCAGCGAGGACGAGGTTGCCGCAGTGCTGCGCGCGTGCCGCGATGCGGGCGCCTGCGTCACGGTGCAGGGCGGGCGGACGTCACTCGTGGCCGGCACCGTCCCCGAGCACGACGACATTCTGCTCTCCACCGAACGGTTGTCGGCGGTCGGAGCTGTCGACACCGAGGAACGTCGCATCCGGGTCGGCGCCGGAGCGACCTGCGCCGCGGTGCAGCGCGCCGCGACCGCTGCAGGCCTGGTGTTCGGCGTCGACCTCGCGTCCCGCGATTCGGCCACCGTCGGCGGCATGGCGTCGACCAATGCCGGCGGCCTGCGGACCGTGCGCTACGGCAATATGCGCGAACAGATTCTGGGCCTCGAGGTGGCGTTGCCCGACGGCACGCTGGTGCACCGGCACAGCCAGGTGCGCAGCGACAACACCGGTTACGACCTGACCTCGTTGTTCGTCGGCGCGGAAGGCACGCTCGGGGTCATCACCGGCCTCGACCTACGGCTGCACCCCGTCCCGCCCCATCGGGTGACCGCGGTGGCCGGGTTCGACGACCTCGACGCCCTGATCACCACCGGGCGAAGGCTCCGGGACACCGACGGCATCGCGGCACTGGAACTGGTCGACACGCGTGCCAGCGCCCTGACCGCGGAGCACCTCGGTGTGCACGCCGCCGTCGGCGGCGCCTGGCAGCTGCTGGTCGAAATGGCCGGTGACACCGACCAATCCGACATTCTGGCCGACGTGTTGGGCGATGCGGAGCTGACCCGAGAACCCGCGGTGGGCGTCGACGTCAGCGCACAGCAGCGGCTGTGGCAGGTCCGCGAAGCCATCGGCGAGGTGCTGGGCTGGTATGGCCCGCCACTGAAATTCGATGTGTCGCTGCCACTTTCCTCGGTCGCACGGTTTGCCCGTGCGGCGGTGGCGGTCACCGAAGCGCACGCGCCCGAGGCCATCCCCGTACTGTTCGGCCATATCGGCGAGGGCAACCTGCATCTGAACCTGGTGCGCTGCAACGTCTCCGGCGAAACCGAACGAGCCCTCTACACCGCGATGATGAACCTGATCGCCGACTGCGGTGGCAACGTCAGCTCCGAACACGGCGTCGGCACCCGCAAGCGCGACTACCTGACCATGTCGCGCACCGACGCCGACGTCGCGGCCATGCGCACGGTGAAGGTGGCGTTCGACCCGACCGGGTACCTCAACCCCGCGGTGCTGTTCCGCTGATCCGGTCCCAGAGGCTCCGGTAGCGTCAATATGGTGCGCCGATTCGCCGTGGTTGTTGCTCTCGGGCTGCCCTTGCTCGCGATCACCTCAGCACCCGACGGCCACGCCGCCCCGGCCTGCGGCACCACCGATCCGAGCCGCGCGCCCGCGGTCATCACCGGGTTCGACGGCTACGCGGCGGTGAACGTCTGCGATTACGCGGGGCCCAAGCATTACGGCTGGTCGTCGTACCGGTTCAAGACCGCCGGCGGCGTGCACTGCGAGCTGTACGACGGACCGAACTCGTGGCAGTACTACTCCAGCATCACGTGCTGGGGGAAGCTGCCGGGCGTACCCGCGGACGTGACCCAGGTGGAAGTCGCGGCCGGCAGCGTGGCGAGTTTCGGCCAGGCCGATGTGAAGCAGAAGGAAACGCAAAACGGTGGCGTGCCCGTCGACCCGGCCAGTTACCGGGAGCTGGCCCCCGGCCAGAAGATCGTCGTCCCCGGTGCCAAAGGCTCGGTCGACGAGAACGACGAAGTGTGCGCGACGGCGGGCGACGGCGCCCTCACCTGTGAAATCCAGAATCCCGGCGAGGCCTGGGGCCAGGACCGGAAGACCCACGGTTTCGTGCTGTCTGCGCAGGGCAGCCGCGTCTACTGAGCACGCGCAGAGACCGCCGCTGAGGCATCCGCGAGTGTGCGGACAGATCACAGATCTGCCGTTCCACGCGCACTGATTGCACACTCGCATGGATTGGCGGCGATCCTGCGGCACGAGCGTGCGAAGAGATCACCGATTCAGCGATTTCGGCGATCTGACTGCACGCTCGCGAACCGATCTTGACTCACATCGAATGCAAACCGTAGACGCCTGGGTCGTCGGCCTCGTCGTCTTCGCGGTAATGCCGCCCCCGGCGCGGTGCCGAAGGCGCCTCAGCTTTCATGACCTCCGGCCGACGCGGGCTGTGCCAGTGGTCGACGCGCATCGGGATAGGTGAGGTGCGCGGCTCGTCGGCGGCTTCGGACTCGTAATGCGCGTAGTCCTCGTCGGGTTCGGCGGGCACGTCGTACCAGTCCCACGGGTCGGAATCGTCCACGGCGTCGAACTCGGTGCGGTCGACGGTGTACTCGACGTAGTCGTCGTCATCGGGAAAGTAATTGGGCTCGGGCGGCTCCGGGACGGAGGTCCGGGGCCGCACCAGCGGCGCCGCCGTCGCCTGACCCCGCAGGAACAGTGCGGCGACGACCCCGAACAACGCGACGAACGCCGGCAGCAGCAGCGACTGCGACATCGCGGTGGCGAACGGCTCGTGCAGGAACGGCGGCAGGGTCACCGGTGTGCCTTCGCCGGCGACGGGCCGTCCGCCGGTCGGCATCTCGGCGCTGATCCGGGACGTCATGTAGGCGGCCATGCCGGCGCTGCCGAGTACCGAACCGACCTGCCGCGTCGCGTTGTAGACGCCGGATCCGGCGCCGGCCAGCCGCGGCGGCAGGTTGCGGGTGGCGGTGGCCGCCAAGGGCGACCAGATGAACGCCATGCCGATGCCCATGGCGATGAACGGCAGCACCAGCTGCCACAGCGGGGTATCGGGGGTCAGCCCGAACGACAGCCACGTCAGCCCGATCGCCAGCGCCGAAAAGCCCGATCCGACGATCGGCTGCGGCGGATGGCGGTCGATGAGCTTGCCCACGAGCGGCGCCAGCATCCCGGACACCACCGCCATGGGCGCGGTGAGCAGAGCCGACTCCGTCGCGCTCAGGCCGAGGACGGCCTGCGCATGGAACATCACCGGCAGGATCATCGCGGTGACGCAGAAGCCGATGGTGGCCACGGCCACGTTGGACAGGCAGAAGTCGTTGTCGTGGAACACCGTGAGCGGGATCAGCGGCTCGTCCGGGTTGACCGACTGCCAGTACACGAAGGCGGCCATGAAGCCCAGGCCGGCGAGGATCACCAGCCAGATCCACCAGGCCCAGTCGTGGGTCTGCCCCTCCTGCAGGCCGAACACGATGCCGAACATGCCGACGCCCGACAGCACCACGCCGAGGATGTCGAAGCGGTGCCGCTCGGTCGGCAACTGCGGGACCAGCACCCAGGCCAGAGCCAGGCCGACGATGCCGATCGGCACGTTGACGAAGAAGATCCACTGCCAGCCGAGGTGGTCGACCAGGACGCCACCGGCCAGCGGGCCGACCAGCGTCGCCACCCCGGCCGTGGCACCCCACACGCTCATGGCCGCGCCCCGGCGTTCGGGCGGGAAGATTCGCGTGATCGTGGACAGGGTCTGCGGCGTCAACAGCGCCGCGCCCAGACCCTGCACGACGCGTGCGGCGATCAGCATCCCGATGCTGCCGGACAAACCGCACCACAACGACGCCAGCGTGAACACCGCCAGGCCCGTCAGGTACAAATTGCGGGGCCCGAAGCGGTCACCGAGCCGGCCCGCGACGAGCAGCGGTACCGCATACGCCAGCAGGTAAGCGCTGGTCACCCAGATGACACCGTCGTAGTCGGTGCCGAGCTTCTGCATGATGACGACGTTGGCGACGGCAACGATCGTGGAATCGACCAGGATCATGAAGAAGCCGAACATCATGGCCCAGAGGGCATGCCACGGCCGACTCACTTGCGCAGCACTCACCGACGAACTCCGGCGGAAATCAACGTATGCATGCAGTCGGTATCAAGTCTGGTGGCCGGCCGATGTGCCGGTCTCGACTTCGACGCTACGGACAGTCGCGGATCCGAACAAGTCAGCAGTTCGGCGCCGCGACCACAGACCTAATGGCGGTGGCGTTCGTGTCCCGATTCGCCCTTGTCGCCGACGGCCAGCAGTGCGAACAGGGCGACCACGACGCCCGTCGTCATCACGCCCGCGAGCGCCAACTCACCGTTGCCCAGCGCGCCGACGAGCGGCGCCACTGCCGCGCCGAGCCCGAACTGGGCGGCACCCAGCGCGGCCGCAGCGGTGCCGGCGGCATCCGGGTGACGAGCCAGCGCGACGGCAGGTGTGTTCGGAATCACGAGCCCCATCGCGGCCAGCATGGCCCACACCGGGATCAGGAAACCGGCCAGCCCGCCCACATGCAGTACGGCCAGCGCGACGAACACGAGGCCGAACACCGACGCGGCGATCAGGGCGACCACAGCGATCTTCTGCGGCTCGAACCGGCGCAGCAGCACGACGTTGAACTGCGTGGAACCGATCAGCGCGATGGCACCGGCCGCGAACACCAGGGCGAAGGTCTGCTGATCCAGGCCGTAGCGGCCCTGCAGCACGAACGCGGCCCCCGCGATGTACGCGAACAGGCCCGACATGCCCAGGGCACCGACGAGGACCAGCACCACGAAACGGATATCGCTCAGCACCTCGACGTACGTCCGCAGGATGGCGCGCAGTTGCAGCGGGCGCCTGTCGGCGACCGCGAGGGTCTCGGGCAGGGCCAGCACCGCCACCGCCAGGATCGCGCCGCCCAGCACGGCGAGCGCGGCGAACACCCAGTGCCACGAACCGCGCAGCAGCACGGCCGCACCCAGCGATGGCGCCAGCACCGGCGCCACGCCGAGGACCAGGATCAACCGCGACATCACGACGGCCGCGACCGACTCTTCGAACAGGTCGCTCACGACAGCGACGGCCACCACAGATGCCGCGGCGGCACCCACACCCTGCAGCGCGCGGGCGATGCCCAGCACCTCGATGTTCGGCGCGAACAGGCACAGCAGCGAGGCCGCCATGTGCAGCAGGATGCCGGCGACCAGCGGGCGCCGACGGCCCAGCGCGTCCGACAGCGGACCGACGATCAGCTGGCCGAGGGCCAGGCCGCCCAGCGTCCCGGTCAGCGTCAGCTGCGCGACCGACGACGACAACCCCAGCTCAGAGGCGATGCGGGGCAGCGCCGGCAGGTACATGTCGATGGTCAGCGGGCCGAGTGCGACCAACAGGCCCAGCACCACGATCATCCGGGTACGGCTCGGCGCCGGACGTACTTCCGGGGCCTCGGCGGGCACGCCACTGTCGGTCGCGTCGCCTACCGCTGTCAGATCCACAAGGGGCGATGCTGCCATGAATATGGTTAGCAATGCATACCGGTTTTTTCTTCCCGGCAAATCGGCAGCATTCAGATGTGATCGCCGGCTCAGCTGGTGCCGGGCACTCAGATGGCACGCCGATCGTTGACCACGCGTTAGCCTGAATTCCTGTGTACGGAGATGGAGAGGCCGGCCGATGAGTGCTCGCTCCAGCATGAAGGGGCAGTTGCCTGTGAAGCATGACGCCCACACCGAGAACCCTGGCGCTGCCGCCAAGGCGCTCTCGCACATCCTCGAGGGCGGGGCCCGGGTGCAGGCGCCGGCTGTGGCCGCCTACGTGAACCGGCTACGGGAGCACAACCCCGGTGCCACCCCGGCCGAGATCATCACCAAGCTCGAGAAGCACTACATGGCCGCGACCATGGCCAGCGGTGCCGCCGTCGGATCGGCCGCGGCCTTCCCCGGCATCGGCACGCTCGTCGCGATGTCGGCGGTTGCCGGTGAGACCGTGGTGTTCCTCGAAGCGACCGCGGTGTTCGCCCTCGCGGTGGCCGAAGTGCACGGCATCCCGGTCACCGAGCGGGAGCGTCGTCGCGCGCTGGTGCTCGCCGTTCTCGTCGGTGATGAAGGCAAGCACGCCATCGGAGACTTGCTCGGCACCGGCCGCACCAGCGGCGCGTGGCTGGCCGACGGCGCGGCGACCGTACCGCTACCGGCTGTCTCGCAATTGAATTCGCGGCTGCTGAAGTTCTTCGTGAAGAAGTACACACTCAAGCGCGGCGCCATCGCCTTCGGCAAGCTGCTGCCGGTGGGCGTCGGCGCGGTGATCGGCGGCGTCGGCAACCGGTTGATGAGTAAGAAGATCATCGAGAACGCCCGCGCGGCGTTCGGGCCCGCCCCCGCGCGGTGGCGCCAGACGCTGCTCGTGCTGCCCGAGGCGCGGGATAGCAAACCCTCCGCAGATTGATCCACCAATAGGTGGGCTTCCGCCGTCCGCGGAATCGGCCGACGGGTTAGCCTTAGGCGGCACGGGGGCGGGCGACCGCCAACACAACAGAGGGCGGGTACGCCGGGCTGAGGTCCGGCGCTCGTCGGACAGAAGGAAACGAGGCGAATAGCGGCCGTGAGCACATCACCTTCACCATTCGGTCAGAACGAGTGGCTGGTCGAAGAGATGTATCGCAAATTCCGTGAGGACCCGTCCTCGGTGGACCCGAGTTGGCACGACTTCCTTCGTGACTACAACCCCGAACCCATCACGGACACAACGGATTCCGTAACCGTGGCAACCCCCGCGCCCGCCGCCGCACCCGCGGCTCCGGCGGCCGCGCCGGCTCCCGCCGCGGCCCCTGCCGCTCCGGCTGCCCCGGCCGCCGCGCCTGCCAAGGCCGCCCCTGCCAAGGCTGCCCCCGCCAAGGCCGCCGCCGGACCCGCGCCCGCAGAGGACTCCGAGACGCAGACACTGCGCGGCGCCGCGGCCGCCGTCGTCAAGAACATGAACGCGTCGCTGGACGTGCCGACCGCCACGAGCGTGCGCGCCATCCCCGCGAAGCTGATGATCGACAACCGCGTCGTCATCAACAACCACCTCAAGCGCACCCGCGGCGGCAAGATCAGCTTCACCCACCTGCTGGGCTACGCGATCGTCCAGGCCGTCAAGCAGTTCCCGAACATGAACCGGTACTTCGCCGAGGTCGACGGCAAGCCGACGGCCGTCACACCGGCGCACACCAACCTCGGTCTGGCCATCGACCTGCAGAACAAGGACGGTTCGCGCCAGCTCGTCGTCGCGGCCATCAAGCGTTGCGAGACAATGCAATTCGGCCAGTTCATCGCCGCGTACGAAGACATCGTCCGGCGCGCCCGCGACGGCAAGCTGACCGCCGAGGACTTCAGCGGCGTCACCATCTCGCTGACCAACCCGGGCACCATCGGCACCGTGCACTCGGTGCCGCGCCTGATGCGCGGCCAGGGCGCCATCATCGGCGCCGGCGCCATGGAGTACCCGGCCGAGTTCCAGGGCGCGAGCGAAGAGCGCATCGCCGAGCTCGGCGTCGGCAAGCTCATCACCCTGACGTCGACCTACGACCACCGCATCATCCAGGGCGCCGAGTCCGGTGACTTCCTGCGCACCGTGCACCACCTGCTGCTCGACGACGACTTCTACGACGAGATCTTCCGCGAGCTGGGCATCCCCTACGAGCCGGTGCGCTGGCGGATCGACAACCCGGACTCGATCGCCCACAAGAACGCCCGCATCATCGAGCTGATCGCGGCCTACCGCAACCGCGGCCATCTGATGGCCGACATCGACCCGCTGCGGCTGGACAAGACCCGCTTCCGCAGCCACCCCGACCTCGACGTCAACACCCACGGCCTGACGCTGTGGGACCTGGACCGCGAGTTCAAGGTCGACGGCTTCGCCGGCAAGCAGTTCATGAAGCTGCGCGATGTGCTGTCGGTGCTGCGCGACGCCTACTGCCGCCACGTCGGTGTCGAGTACACCCACATCCTCGAACCCGAGCAGCAGAAGTGGCTGCAGGAGCGCGTCGAGGTCAAGCACGACAAGCCCACGGTCGGTGAGCAGAAGTACATCCTGTCCAAGCTCAACGCCGCCGAGGCCTTCGAGACCTTCCTGCACACCAAATACGTTGGGCAGAAACGCTTCTCGCTGGAAGGCGCGGAGGCCGTCATCCCGATGATGGACGCCGCCATCGACCAGGCGGCCGAACACAACCTCGACGAAGTGGTCATCGGCATGCCGCACCGCGGCCGCCTCAACGTGCTGGCCAACATCGTCGGCAAGCCGTACTCGAAGATCTTCAGCGAGTTCGAGGGCAACCTGAACCCGGCGCTGGCGCACGGCTCCGGCGACGTCAAGTACCACCTCGGCGCCACCGGCCACTACCTGCAGATGTTCGGCGACAACGAGATCGACGTGTCGCTGGTCGCCAACCCCAGCCACCTCGAGGCCGTCGACCCGGTTCTGGAGGGCCTGGTCCGCGCCAAGCAGGACCTGCTCGTCGGCGACGAGCACGACGACAGCGACGCCCACGGCCGCTTCTCGATCATGCCGATGATGCTGCACGGCGACGCCGCGTTCGCCGGCCAGGGCGTGGTCGCCGAGACCCTCAACCTGGCGCTGCTCAAGGGCTACCGCACCGGCGGCACCGTCCACATCATCGTGAACAACCAAATCGGATTCACCACGGCGCCAACGGATTCACGCTCCAGCGAGTACTGCACCGACGTGGCGAAGATGATCGGCGCGCCGATCTTCCACGTCAACGGCGACGACCCCGAGGCCTGCGCCTGGGTCGCCCGCCTCGCCGTCGACTTCCGTGAGGCGTTCAAGAAGGACGTCGTCATCGACATGCTGTGCTACCGCCGCCGCGGTCACAACGAGGGCGACGACCCGTCGATGACCCAGCCGTACATGTACGACGTCATCGACACCAAGCGTGGCGTCCGCAAGACCTACACCGAAGCCCTCATCGGCCGTGGTGACATCTCCATGAAAGAGGCCGAAGACGCCCTGCGCGACTACCAGGGCCAGTTGGAGCGGGTCTTCAACGAGGTCCGCGAGCTCGAGAAGCACGAGCTCGCCCCCAGCGAGTCGGTGGAAACCGACCAGACCATCCCGCAGCGCCTGCTGACGGCGGTCGACAAGTCGCTGCTCGCCCGCATCGGCGACGCGCACCTGGCGGTGCCCGAGGGCTTCAACGTGCACCCGCGTGTCAAGCCGGTGCTGGAGAAGCGCCGCGAGATGGCCTACGAAGGCAAGATCGACTGGGCGTTCGCCGAGCTGCTCGCCCTGGGCTCGATGGTCGCCGAGGGCCGGCTGATCCGGTTCTCCGGACAGGACACGCAGCGCGGCACCTTCACGCAGCGGCACGCGGTGCTCATCGACCGCGTCACCGGCGAGGAGTTCATCCCGCTGCAACTGCTGGCCACCAACACCGACGGCACCCCGACCGGCGGCAAGCTGCTGATCTACAACTCGGCGCTGTCGGAGTTCGCCGCGGTGGGCTTCGAGTACGGCTACTCGGTGGGCAACCCTGACGCCATGGTGCTGTGGGAAGCCCAGTTCGGTGACTTCGTCAACGGCGCGCAGTCGATCATCGACGAGTTCATCAGCTCCGGCGAGGCCAAGTGGGGCCAGCTGTCCGACGTCGTGCTGCTGCTGCCGCACGGCCACGAGGGCCAGGGCCCGGACCACACGTCGGGCCGCATCGAGCGGTTCCTGCAGGTGTGCGCCGAAGGTTCGATGACGGTCGCCATGCCGTCGACCCCGGCCAACTACTTCCACCTGCTGCGCCGGCACGGTCTCGACGGCATCCACCGCCCGCTCATCGTCTTCACCCCGAAGTCCATGCTGCGCAACAAGGCCGCGGTCAGCGACATCAAGGACTTCACCGAGATCAAGTTCCGCTCGGTGCTCGAGGAGCCGACCTACGAAGACGGCGTCGGCGACCGGTCGAAGGTCACCCGGGTGCTGCTCACCAGCGGCAAGCTGTACTACGAGCTGGTGGCCCGCAAGGCCAAGGACAAGCGCGATGACATCGCGATCGTGCGCATCGAGCAGCTTTACCCGCTGCCCAAGCGCCGGCTCAACGCCACGCTGGACCAGTACCCGAACGTGCAGCAGTACTTCTGGGTGCAAGAAGAGCCGGCCAACCAGGGCGCCTGGCCGACCTTCGGCCTGAGCCTGCCCGAATTGCTGCCCGAGAAGCTGACCGGCATCAAGCGCATCTCCCGCCGGGCCATGAGCGCGCCGTCGTCGGGCAGCTCGAAGGTGCACGCCATCGAGCAGCAGGCGATCATCGACGAGGCGTTCGCCCCGTAGCGTCGAACCTGAGCTTGGGTGCGAACTTCCGCCGGAATTTCGCACCCAAGCTCATTTTCGGCTGAGTATGGGCTCGCTTGTGGGCCAATGCAGCGCCGGCCACCGCAACACGGTCGGCATCGAATCCCGCCGGCGGGCCGGACAGCCCCAGCAGTGCCTGCAGCAGCGTGTCCTCGGCATCGGCCAGCGCACTCCGGGTGAGGTCCGACGGCTCGGCCCCCACTCGACCGGGTCGCCGCTGTGGTCCCGCGGCCCAGGGCCGTACCACGTCATCGCCGACTCGTCCGACAGCCGACCTGATTGCGGCCAACTCCCGAGCCAGCACGCTGGGCGCCGGGTAGGCGCCGTCGCGTTCCAGCATGACGGCGGGTAGCACGGTTCGGCTCGCGAGCTCGGCGAGCAGGTCCAGGATCGGCTCGGCGACGTCGGCGGTGTGGGTGTCGTGCCAGATGCCGTCGCGCAAGGCTCCCCCGGCGACGTGGACGTAGGCGATCCGATCCAACGGCAACGTATCGAGCGCAGCGATCGGATCGGCGCCGAAGTTGACGGCGGACGTGTACAGGTTGGCCACGTCCAGCAGCAGGAGCGCGCCCGTGCGCTCGATGATCTCGCACAGGAACTGCGCTTCGGTGAACTCGTCGTCGGGCCAGGACACGACGGACGCCACGTGTTCGAGGGCCAGCGGGACGGCCAACGCGTCCTGAGCGATCCGGACGTTGGCCACGACGACGTCGAGCGCGGCACGGCTGCGCGGCACCGGCAGGAGATGCCCGGCTTCGCGGTTTCCGGCACGCACGAAGGCGATGTGCTCGCTGACCAACGGGGCACCCAGGGCCGCCGCACACGCGCCGAGGTGCTCGAGCCGGGCGGGGTCGGGCCGCTCCGCACCGCCCAACGAGAGCGAAATTCCATGTGGCACAACGGGAATTCCGCGACTACGGACCGCCTCCAGCGAAGCCGGCAGGGCGCCGGGCCGGATGCCTTCGGCGATCACCTCCATGAACTCGACACCGGGCAGTCGCTCGATGGTGAGGTCGATCTCGGGCCGCCAGCCGATACCGACGGCAGGCCCGGGAGCTCCGGTGGTCATCCGCCGCACCCGCCGCAGCCGCCACAGCCACCGCCGCCACATCCCCCACCACCACCGCCGCAGCTGCTGCCGCTGCCGCAACCGCCGCCGCCCGTGACACCGACGCTGCCGAGCAACGAGGTACGCAGATCGTCGTCGGTCAGCGCGACGAAACCGAGCAGCGCGACGCCGACAACCTGTGCCTGACGGGCCGCGTCGGTGCGTCCGGTCTCCGCCGCAGGCTCGGCCAGGGCCACCCCGGACTCATACCGGTTGCGCATGCCCTGCAGGGCGAGTTGCCCTTCGGCGGACGGGCGGTGTGCCGCATCGGCAAGGAAAGCGCGCACCAGGACGAGTGTCGACAGACCGGTTGCCACCAGGAAAACGAACAGCAGAAGGACCTTGTGGTGCAGCTCGATGCCGTTGATCAACCGGAGCACACCGACGACCCACACCGCGCACGGCAGCAGCGCACACGCCCGCAGGATGGTGGTCGACCCGCTGTCGAGAAGCAGGCCCCGGGCACGCAACCGCTCACCGATCGCCACGATCCGGGGATGCTTGCGCAGCCGCTTCATCGCCGTCTTCCGGCGGTGCGTGGCGGACACGCCGTCGGCGACGGCAGCGTCCACGTCGTCGATCAGCGTGGCGCCGGCGGCGACGGTGAGCGTGCCGCCGCGGGAAACCAGAAGCCGGTCGCTCAAGGCCAGGTTCGCGATCGCCGTGCTGACGGTACGGCCCGGCCCGCCGGCCAGATATGCGGTCTCATAAGGGTCCAGTAGCGGTCGCGGATTCGGGGCATCGGTTTCCGCAGTTCCCGAGCGCGTCAACACGGCCCGGAAGCCGTACATCAACGCCAGCGCAAGCAGATACGTGACGAGATAGACGCCCAGAAACTGCGGTCCGGTCAGGCCCCACGATGCTGTCATCGGAATCAACTCCCTGCCGTCGGGTCGAAGAAGAGAAGCAATGCAGCGAGCGTCGCGGCAGGGGCGGCGTGCGTCGATGAAAATGGGCCCGCACCGGCCATTTCCTAGCATGATTCACAGGTTGAGGGCGGTTTGGTACCGTTTGGTACCGCAGCTCTCGCAGCGCCACCCGGTGCTATCCGACACCGGCGGTACCGGCTACTGTCGCTAGCAGCACGCGCATCGACCACAAGGGAGTGAACATGTCGGGCTTCGCCGGGAAAGTCTGTGTCGTCACCGGAGCCGGATCGGGTATCGGTCAGGCCCTCGCCATCGAGCTCGCCCGCTCGGGCGCCAAGCTGGCGATCAGTGACGTCAACACGGAGGGCCTCGCCGAGACCGAGGAGCGGATCAAGGCCATCGGCGCCCCCGTCAAAGCCGACCGCCTCAACGTCACCGAGCGCGAGGCCTTCGCCCTCTACGCCGACGCCGTCGCCGAGCACTTCGGCAAGGTCAACCAGATCTACAACAACGCCGGCATCGCCTTCACCGGCGACATCGAGGTCAGCCAGTTCAAGGACATCGAACGGGTCATGGACGTCAACTTCTGGGGTGTCGTCAACGGCACCAAGGAATTCCTGCCGCACCTCATCGCCTCGGGCGACGGGCACGTCGTCAACGTCTCGAGCGTCTTCGGCCTGTTCGCCGTCCCCGGCCAGGCCGCCTACAACGCCTCCAAGTTCGCCGTCCGCGGCTTCACCGAGGCGCTGCGCCAGGAGATGAAGCTCGCCGGCCACCCCGTCAAGGTCACCACCGTGCACCCCGGTGGCGTGAAGACCGGCATTGCGCGCAACTCCACCGCGGTCGAAGGCATCGACCCGAAGGAACTGGCCAAGACCTTCGACGCGAAGCTGGCCAAGACCACGCCCGAACGCGCCGCCAAGATCATCCTGGAGGCCGTCCGCAAGGGCCACGCCCGCGTGCTCGTCGGACCGGACGCCAAGCTGCTGGACCTCATCATCCGGGCCACCGGCTCGGGCGCATACCAGGATCTGTTCTCCCGCGTCACGTCCCGCGTGATGCCGTCGCGCTCGCACTGACACCCACCACCCAACGCAAAGGAGCGGTCATGGAGGGATTCGCCGGCAAGGTCTGTGTGATCACCGGAGCCGGGTCGGGTATCGGTCAGGCGCTGGCCATCGAGCTGGCGCGCTCGGGTGCGTCGCTGGCGATCAGTGACATCGACACCGAGGGCCTGGCCAAGACCGAGGAACAGGTCAAGGCCATCGGCGCGCCGGTGAAAGCCGACCGGCTCAACGTCGCCGAGCGGGAGGCCTTCGAGCTCTACGCCGACGAGGTGGTCAAGCACTTCGGCAAGGTCAACCAGATCTACAACAACGCCGGCATCGCCTTCACCGGTGATCTCGAGGTCAGCCAGTTCAAGGACATCGAACGGGTCATGGACGTCGACTTCTGGGGCGTCGTGAACGGCACCAAGGTCTTTCTGCCGCACCTGATCGCCTCGGGTGACGGGCACGTCGTCAACGTCTCGAGCATCTTCGGCCTGTTCGCGGTGCCCAGCCAATCCGCTTACAACGCAGCCAAATTCGCCGTCCGCGGCTTCACCGAGGCGCTGCGCCAGGAGATGAAGCTCGCCGGGCATCCGGTGAAGGTCACCACGGTGCACCCCGGCGGCATCAAGACGAACATCGTGCGCAACTCGACCGCGGCGTCCGACATCGACTCCGCGGGCCTGAACAAGCTCTTCGACAGGGCGGCCCTGACCACGCCCGAACGCGCCGCACAGATCATTCTCGAGTCGGTCCGCAAGGGCCACGCCCGGGTGCTGGTCGGGCCCGACGCCAAGATCGTCGACGTGATCGTCCGCATCACCGGGTCGGGCGCCTACCAGGGCCTCTTCGCGGCCATCGCCGGACGGGTGCTGCCGAAGCTCGGTTGACTCCCGGGCCCAGTCGTTCGACTCCTGCCCTCGGGCGCCGAGACACGGAGTGGACTTGTTCACCAACAGCGGCGCGGCGATAAGTCCCTGAGTGCAACCGGGACGACGATCCGCGAGTTGTTGTTGAAGCCAGGGACGTTTCGCGGCGCGGAACGGTGCGTGGCTTCAATCAGAATGGCTACTGCTCCCCGCGATTGAAACCACGAACTTCGCACCAGGTTCACCCACTACTGGTGAGCAGCGCGAGGGCATGTGAACCCCTGACCGCGGATTGCCCGCGCGGCTAGTGGTCCAGCGGATGCTGGGCCAGCCACGCACCCGCCACGGCCGCCGGATCGGCACCCTTGTCGACCTGACCGATCATGTCGGTCAGCGTCGCGGTGTCCAGTTCGCCGGCAATTCCGTTGAGCGCCAACACCTGTTGCTCGGCCAGGACATTGCGCCGGTACAAGGGCACCACGTTCTCGGCGCGGATCAGCGACGTCCGGTCGGTCAGTACCGTCACCCCGGACGGTACCGCGGGCGCCGCCGTCGAGGTCCAGGCCACCGTCACCGCACCCGCCTGCAACGCGTCGAAAAGGCTTGCGCTGTCCTTGAATTCACGAGCGGCCGGCAGGATGCAGTCCCCCACCCGAGCCGGATGCGCGTCGCCCGTCACCACCCCGACGGACAATCCGCCGCAGTGCCCCGGCAGCGCCGCGACATCCCGCTTGGCCCAGCGGTCCGCGGTCGCCGCGGTGACCGCGACGGCCGGCTTGTCCTGTGCCGACGCCGTGTAGTCGGCGGCGGCGACACCTTCGGGCAGCGCCGAGATCATCGACCGGTACACCTGCTCGTCGGCCCGTGCCGTGGCATGCGGGACGAATCTGACGAGCAGTTCACCGGTCAGCCCGGGCGCCACCGTCACATCGGCGGAGTCAAGTGCCGCAACAGGATCCGGGACCAGGTGCACCCGGGTCGGGATACCGAAGTACCCCAGCGCCGCCGAGTACAGATGCGCGAGCAGTTTCGACTCGGCGGTCGGTGCCGCGCCGACGGTCAACGCCGGAGGCCCGGGCACGGACTGCCCGCTGCTGCAGCCCGCCGTCGCCGCGGTGAGCAGTGCGGCCAGCGCCACACCGCCCGCCGCGACCCGGCGGCTCATGGTGTTCAGGCTTGCGAGGCAGCCGCCACCGCGGCCGCCACGGCCGGCCCCACGCGCGGGTCGAGCGCGCTGGGCACGATGTAGTCGACCGACAGATCGTCACCGACGACCGAGAAGATGGCTTCTGCGGCAGCCACTTTCATGGCCTCGGTGATCCGGCGGGCACCGGCGTCCAGGGCGCCACGGAACACGCCCGGGAACGCCAGCACGTTGTTGATCTGGTTCGGGAAGTCGCTGCGACCGGTCGCCACCACCGCGGCGTACTTGCGCGCGACATCCGGGTGGATCTCCGGGTCCGGGTTGGACAGGGCGAACACGATGCTGTTGGGCGCCATCTCGGCGATGAATTCCTCGGGCACCAGGCCGGCCGAGACGCCGAGGAAGACGTCGGCGCCGTCGAGCGCCTCGGCGATGCCACCGGTGACGCCACGGGGGTTGGTGCGGCCGGCGAGTTCGGCCTTGAAGGAGTTCAGGTCGTTACGACCGGAGTGCACGACACCCTTGCTGTCGAGGACGATGATGTCGCGAATGCCGCTGGCCAGCATGATGTTGGTGCAGGCCACACCGGCCGCACCGGCGCCGGAGACCACGACCTTGAGGTTGTGCATGTCGCGCTCGAGCACCTTGGTGGCGCCCAGCAGCGCGGCGAGGACCACGATGGCGGTGCCGTGCTGGTCGTCATGCATGACGGGGCAGTCCAGCGCCTCGATGACGCCGCGCTCGATCTCGAAACATCGCGGCGCGGAGATGTCCTCCAGGTTGACGGCGCCGAACGTCGGACGCAGCCGGATCAGGGTCTCGACGATCTCGTCGGGGTCCTTGGTGTCCAGCACGATCGGGATGGAGTCGAGGCCGCCGAAGGTCTTGAACAGGGCGCTCTTGCCCTCCATGACCGGCAGCGAGGCCGCCGGGCCGATATCGCCGAGGCCCAGCACGGCGCTGCCGTCGCTGACGACCGCGACCAGGCGGTTGGCCCAGGTGTACTTCTTGGCCAGGGTCGCGTCGGCCGCGATGGCACGGCTGACCTGCGCGACGCCGGGGGTGTAGGCGATCGACAACGCACGCTGGGTATCCAGCGGCTCGTTGAGGGCTACGGAGAGCTTGCCCCCTTCGTGGGCGGCGAAAATTTCCGCATCATCGATGACCACCTGGGGTGTGCGCACAGCACCTGACTTATCTGACACCGCGTCAGGCTACTTCACACAAAAGCTACCCGCCGGTTACGCGTAGCATTTGCCACTGGCCTATTGGTTCAGAAAGTCCGCCCCACGGGAGGTCAGCCGCATGCCCTCGTTCCGCGCACTCCAGCCCTCGAACTTCCGGCAGGCCCCGAAAAAGCCACCTAGCGGCCCCGATGCCAGCTCCATCCACGTGCCGGTCGCCCGCGCCACGGTGGACTGCGGCGTCTACTCCATGGGCTCACGGCTCCCCGGCAAATACACCCACGGCGCCGCGGTGTCCAAGGTGCGCGAACTGCGCGCGGCCGGGGCGGAGGCGTTTGTGTGGATCGGGCTGCATGAGCCGGACCAGCACCAGATGCAGGCCGTCGCCGACGTCTTCGGGCTGCACGAACTGGCTGTTGAGGACGCGGTCTGCGCCCATCAGCGCCCCAAGCTGGAACGGTACGACCAGACGCTGTTCCTGGTGCTCAAGACCGTCAGCTACGTCGAGCACGAGTCGGTGGCCAACGCCCGCGAGATCGTCGAGACCGGCGAGATCATGGTGTTCGTCGGGCCCGACTTCGTCGTCACCGTGCGGCACGGCGAGCACAGCGGACTGGCCGGTGTGCGGCACCGGCTCGACGAGTCGCCCACCATCCTCACGCTGGGGCCGTACGCGGTGATGCACGCCATCGCCGACCATGTGGTGGACAGCTACCTCGAAGTCACCGCGCTGGTCGAGACCGACATCGACACCATCGAACAGAGCGTCTTCTCCTCACACACCCAGACCGACATCGAGAGCATCTACCTGCTCAAGCGCGAAGTGGTCGAGCTGCGGCACTCGGTGAATCCGCTGACGATGGCGCTGCAGCGACTGCTGTCCGACCACAACGACCTGATCTCCAAAGAAGTCCGCCGTTACATCCGCGACGTCCACGACCACAACAGCCAGGCCGCCGATCAGATCACCGGGTTCGACGACATGCTGAGCTCACTGGTGCAGGCCGCGCTCGGCAAGGTCGGGATGGAACAGAACGCGGACATGCGCAAAATCTCGGCGTGGGTCGCCATCGCCGCGATGCCCACGATGATCGCCGGCATCTACGGCATGAACTTCGACAACATGCCCGAACTACATTGGCATTACGGCTATTTCGCCGTGCTGACGGTGATGGTGCTGGTGTGCACGGCGTTGTACCGGACGTTCCGCCACAACCACTGGCTGTAATTCAGCTCGGGCGATGAGCGCGCGCCGTAGCCGCTGACGGCAATTCGCTTGGCACGCAGGGCCCGGGTTGGCTGATGTTGCCGTCCGGCCCAAAACCGATCTCGGATCGATTTTTCCTTGACGGCGACGATCGCCGACACCTAAACTCAATATCGAATCGAGTTTTGGTTTTACGAGCGGGCGGCCAGGAGGCAGCGAGAAATGACCAACCCACAGAGTGTCGACCGTGACGTCGACGTGGTCGTCGTAGGCGCCGGGCTGTCCGGCCTCACCGCGGCGTATCGGCTTTCCCAACAAGGACTTTCGGTAGTGGTACTCGAAGCCGGTGATCGGGTGGGCGGCCGGACCGTCAATGTCGACGTCGGCAACGGCGCCGTCACCGATGGTGGCGGTCAATGGATCGGCGCCCTGCACACGCGGATGTACGCGCTGATCGAAGAGCTGGGACTGTCGACCTTCCAGACGTACACCGCGGGAAACACCATCTACCTGCAGCACGGGAAGCGTCGCACCTACACGGGCACCATCCCGCCGCTGGGCCCCCTCGCCCTGCTCGACTTCGCGCAGGCCCAGTTCCGGCTGGAACGAATGGCCAAGCGGGTGCCCGCCAAGACACCGTGGACGGCGAAGAAGGCCGGCGCCTGGGACAGTACGACGCTCGGCCACTGGCTGGACACGAACTGCCTCGTCGACGAGGCACGACACCTGTTCACCACCTGCTTCACCATGATGTATGCCGAAGACCCGCACCGGGTCTCACTGCTCAAGGTGCTGCACCAGATCGCCACCTCGGGCGGAATCAGCTTCATGGTCAACACCCGAGACGGTGCACAGGACTCCCGGGTGGTCGGTGGCATGCAGCTGGTGTCCACGACGCTCGCCGACCGGCTGGATGACCGGGTGCTGCTGGACTCTCCCGTCACCGAGATTCACCAGCTCGACCACGAGGTGCTGGTCCGGTCGGCGCGTGCGGACGTGCGCTGTCGGCGCGTCATCGTGGCCATGAGCCCGGCCGACGCGGGCCGGATTCGTGTCACTCCCGAACTGCCGGTGCGTCGCTCGGCCCTGCAGCGGGCCTGGCACAACGGCACCGAAACCAAGGTGTTCGCGGTCTACGACAAGCCGTTCTGGCGCAAGCAGGGCTTCAACGGATCGGCCCTCACCGACCTGCCGATCGCGCATTTCGTGGTCGACAACTCCCCGGCGGACGGCAGTGTGGGCGTCTTGCTGGTCTTCGTCGGCACGGCAGGCGCAGGTCCGGGCTTCACCTGGACCGACGAGGTACTCAACGATCCCGCGGCGCGCCACGCGGCATTCGTGCGCGACCTGGTCACGCTGTTCGGCCCCGAAGCGGCGAATCCCGTTGAAGTGGTGGAGAAGTCCTGGGTCGACGAACCGTGGATCAACGGTTGTGTCGGCACGCGCGCACCGGGGGTGCTGACGGGATACACCGACGCCGCGACCGTCCCGGTGGATCGGCTGCACTGGGCCGGCACCGAGACCGCGCCCGAGTTCGAGAGCTACCTCGAAGGAGCGGTACGCGCGGCCGAACGCGCCGTGGCCGAGGTTCGCACCGCGCTGAGTGACACCGTCCTCTAGCAAAACGGACCGCCGGTGACAACCGTTCGGGCATGATCTTCCAATGAAAATTGGGCGCAGCTCCACCGTAGTCGCGTTGGTCGTTGCCAGTGGTGTGCTCACCGGCATCACCGCACCCGCCGCCCACGCCAATGGCGCGGACGCCGTGATCAGAGACCTCGAGGCCGAGGGCTACACCGTCAGGATCAACTGGCTCAACGGCAACAAGCCGGTGCTCCTGCCCCGCTGCACCGTGGTCCGCGTCAACAACCCGTCCTCCGACGAACCGGCCGAGGGTGACGTCGTGTGGGCCGACGTCACCTGTCCGAACAACACGTCCTAGGCCCGAGGTTCGGCGGCCCGGCGTCGCTGATCGAGGACGTCGACGCCGTCCTGCTGCCACGCATCCCGCATGGCGGCGGCGCCTTTGAGCCGCACCCAGGCGGCCTCGGTCGCGGTGATCGGTGTGGCGCTGAGGATCCGCACCGGCTGGTACGGCTCAGGCAGCTCGACGTCACCGATCTCGCTGACGCCCAACAGGAATGCGGTGAACGCCGCCCCCTGCCAGACCGGCTGCTGCAGATCGATCAGCGCATCCGGTTCCAGGATCAGGCCTTCGACGGCCGGTGCCGACGCCAACACCGCGATCGAGCGAGCCAGCGCCGTCGGGGTCGGACCGCGCAGGGACAGCACCGCCTCCGCCCGCGGGCCGCTGATCCCGTCGGCCACCATGTCCATCGGGTCCGTCATGGGGTAGCGCGAACAGCCCAGGGACGCATAGTGATACACGTCCCCGTCGGTCGGCCCGTAACGCAGTACCTCGATGGGGTCGGCACCGAGGAACGTGACGCTGGCGCCCACCGGATCGGCGGTGCTGCCGCGATCGGCGAAATGCGTTGTCAGACGGGCACGAACCGCGCCGAGGACGTCGGTCACTGCGGCAACGACAGGTTGCGGCCCGTGGCCGGGTCGAACAGCGTCAGCTTGGAGGTGTCCAGGGCCAGCTCGATCCGGCTGCCCGCCGTCGCGGGCGACTTGGCCGAAACCCGTGCCACATAGGTGTTTTCGCTCGATCCGGCGTCCGCGGTGTCGTCGGCCAGCTGTTCCAACTGGGCGGCCTGGGCGCCGGCGCCTTCGAGCCGGAAGTGCACGTACTTGTCCGCACCGAGCGATTCCACCAGCTCGGCGTCGACCTCGAAGGTCAGCGACTGGATGCGCGCGTAGGCGTCGATCACCGAGGCGTCGTCGAACTGTTCGGGGCGCACGCCCGCGATCAGGTCGGCCGACGGCCGCTGCCGCTCCAGCGCCGCGCGCGCGTCGTCGCTCAAGGTGACCTCGCCGAAGGGCAGCTGCACGCCGACGTCGGTCCGCGTGGCCGGGAAGAAGTTCATCGACGGGGAGCCGATGAAGCCGGCGACGAACAGGTTCGCGGGCTCGTTGTACAGCTCATCGGGGGTGCCGACCTGTTGTGCGACACCGCCGCTCATCACCACCACCCGGTCCCCCAGCGTCATCGCCTCGGTCTGGTCGTGCGTGACGTAGACGGTGGTGGTGCCGAGGCGGGCCTGCAGCCGGGCGATCTCGGTGCGCATCTGCACCCGCAGCTTGGCGTCCAGGTTGGACAGCGGCTCGTCCATCAGGAAGGCCTTGGGGCTGCGCACGATGGCGCGTCCCATCGCCACGCGCTGACGCTGGCCACCGGAAAGCTGGGCGGGCTTGCGGTCCAGAAGTGCGGTCAGGTCAAGGATTTTCGCGGTCTCCTCGACCTTGGCCGCGATCTCGGCCTTCGGCAGCTTCGCGAGGGTGAGCGGGAACGCGATGTTCTGCCGCACCGTCATGTGCGGGTAGAGCGCGTAGGACTGGAACACCATCGCGATGTCCCGGTCCCGGGGCTCCTTCTCGTTGACCCGCTCGCCACCGATGCGCAGTTCGCCGGAGCTGATGTCCTCGAGCCCGGCAATCATGTTGAGCGTGGTCGACTTTCCGCACCCCGACGGCCCGACGAGGATCAGGAACTCACCGTCGGCGATGGTCAGCGACAGGTCCTGCACCGCGGTCGCCCCGCCGGTGTAACTCTTGGTGACGTGGTCCAAAACTATTTCGGCCATGAACTACCCCTTCACCGCACCGGACGTCAGGCCCGCGACGATCCGTCGTTGGAAGATCAGAACAAAGATGATGATCGGCACCGTGATGACCATCGCCCCGGCGGCGATGGAACCGGTCGGCTCCTCGAATTGCGAACTGCCCGTGAAGTTCGCGATTGCCACGGGCGCGGTGATGGCCCGCTGCGTGGCGGTCAGCGACAACGCCAGCAGCAGGTCGTTCCAGGCGAAGATGAACACCAGGATCGCCGCGGTGACGATGCCGGGCGCCGCCAGCGGCGCGATGACCTTCCGGAAGGCCTGCCCCGGCGTGGCACCGTCCATCTTGGCGGCCTTCTCCAAATCCCAAGGGATTTCCCGGAAGAACGCCGACAGGGTGTAGATCGCCAGCGGCAGCGCGAAGGTGATGTACGGCAGGATCAGGCCCGGCCAGGTGTCGAACAGCCCGACGGTGCGCTCGATGTTGAACAGCGGTGTCACCAGGGAGATCTGGGGGAACATCGAGATCAGCAACGCCAGGCCGACCAGCAGCCGCTTGCCCGGAAAGTCCAGGCGCGCCACGGCGTAGGCGGCCATGCCGCCGATCGTCACCGCGATGGCGGTGGTGATGAGCCCGATACCGATCGAGTTGAACAATGCCGAGCCGAAGGCGCCGCCGGTGAAGATGCCCTTGTAGTTGTCGAAGGTGATCTGACGCGGAATCAGGTTGCCGTCCTTGACCGATGACGTCGGCTTGAGGGACAGCGAAAAGATCCAGAGCACCGGCAGCAGCGCGTAGATGACCACCAGGACGTTGACCACGCCCCAGCCGGCCAGCCGGCCGCCACTTCTCTGCCCGCTCATCGCCCCACCCATTTTCACCGCACCTCGGCCTGCGCACCGGGCGCCGCAGCACCGAAGATCTTGATGTAAATGAAGGCGATGATCGCGACGGTCGCGAAGATCAGCACGCTGATCGCCGAGCCGAGCCCGATGTTGAACGCCTTGAACAGGTTGTCGTAACCCAGGATCGACACCGAACCGGTGTTGTTGGTGCCGCCGGTGAGCACATAGATGTTGTCGAAGATCCGGAACGCGTCCAGCGTGCGGAACAACAGGGCCACCAGGATGGCCGGTTTCATCAGCGGCAGAGTCACTTTGGCGAACCGCTGCCAGCGGCTCGCGCCGTCCATCTCGGCGGCGTCGAGCAGTTCCCGGGGCACCAGCACCAGCCCGGCCAACAGCAGCAGCGACATGAACGGCGTCGTCTTCCACACCTCGGCGAGCACCACGATGGCCAGCGACGGCAACTGTTCGGTCAGCGGCGCGGTGCCCGTAGGCAGCAGGTTCGCGAGGTATCCGGTGCCCGGCGTCCACGCGTAATACCAACTGTAGGAAGCGGCCACGGTTACGATGCCGTACGGAATGAGGATGGCCGTGCGCACGACGGCACTGCCGAACATGGTCCGGTGCATCACCACCGCCAGCGCCATCCCGAGCACGAACTCGATGGCCACCGATACCACCGTGATGCCGAGGGTGACCACGAACGCCGTCCACCAGTAGTGGTCGGTGAGGATCGTCGTGTAGTTGTCCAGCCCCACGAAGCGGGTCTCCGCCGGCGCCGCGAGGTTGTCCCGGTGCAGGCTCAGCCACACCGCATAGGCGACCGGATACGCGGCCACCGCCACCATCACCAGCACGGCGGGGGCGATCAGGAGGTAGGCGAGCCGGCGCTCGGGGTTGGCTGCCGCGTTCGCAACTCCGGTGTCGCTCACGGGATCAGCCCCTTGCCGTCGATCGCCTGTTGCACCTCGGACGCCAGCTTGTCGGCGGTGCGCTCCGGGTCGATCTTGGTGACCGGGGCCAGCGTCGCCGAAATCCGCGTCGACACCGCCTGATACTGCGGCGTGGCCGGCCGGACCGCGGCGTCGGCGAGCTGGCGGCGGATCACCGCGTACTGCGGGTACTTGGCCTGGAACTTGGCATCGTCATACAGCGACGCGCGGACCGCGGGCAGCCCGCCCTCCACCGACGTGAACTGCTGGTTGGTCGCGCTGCGCATGCAGCGGATGGCCTCGAAGGCCTCGGCCTTGTGCGTACTGGTCTTGCTCACCGCAAGATTCAGGCCACCGATGGTGACCTTGGCCGGCACCCCGGGCTGCACCGACGGGTAATCCGCGAAGCCGAACACCTTCTTGCTCTGGTCGTAGGCGGTGGCGAACTGCGCATCGTCGGGTGCGAAGGTGCCGACATCGTTGATGGCGCCCTTGAGCTCCGCGTGCTGATCGAGCGGCAGGAACGGCACGCCGCCCTTGACCGCGTTCTCCAGCAGCGACGGCAGCACGAACGGCCAGTTCACCTCGAGCGCGGCCTTGCCCTGCTCGAGAGCGAGCCGCGCCGTCCCCTCGTCGGTCTGGGTGATCGACGGGTCGGCGCCGGGTGCGGTGGCCACCGACTTGATGACTTGCAGGGCCTTGACCGTCGCGGCGCGGTGCTCAGGGGTGTCGGTCAAGGTGACGGTCTTGCCGTCGTCGGACAGCACGCTGCCGCCGGCACTGGTCAGCAGGGTGTTGAACCAGACCACCAGGCCCTCGTACTGCTTGGCCTGCACGGCAATCCAGCTGGGTCCGCCGGCGGCGTGCAGCCGCGTCGCCTGCGCCACCATGTCGTCCCAGGTGGCCGGCGCTTCGGGCATCAGATCGGCCCGGTACCAGAGCATTTGGGTGTTGGTCGTGATGGGCGCGGCGAACAGCCGGCCCTGCCACTGCGCGGTCTTCAGCGGTCCGGGCAAGGTGTCGTCGGCAGCGTCGGCTTCCGCTTTTCCGGCCGGGTCGTCGGAAAGCGGCACGGCCCAGCCGGCCTCGGCGAACTCGGCGGTCCACACGACGTCCAGGCCCATGATGTCGAGGGTCTTGTCGTTGCCGGTCAGCCGGCGCGCCAGTTGCAGCCGCTGATCGTCGGCGCCCTTGGGCAGACTGACCTGCTTGATGCTGAAGCGGCCGCCGAGTTCGGCGTTGCACCGCCTGGCGAGGGCCGAGAACGTCGCCTTCTCATTCGCCGACGTGTAGACGCTGACGACGGTGCCGCCCCCACCGGAACCGCAGGCGGAGACCAACGTGGCGGCCGTGCACGCCGCCGCACCCGCTGCCAGCGCAGCCCGCAGCTTTCCCGCGCGCACCACGGACGCCTCCTGTCTCACGGGAACCTCCCGCGCGCAAACCGTAGAGCGCCGCGGGTGTGCCGTGCAACATATCGCCGCTCAGTGGCGGATATGGCGACCGAGGCCCGAAGGCCCTAGAGCGACAGGCGGCCCAGCAGGTCGCGGCCCTGTTCGGCGCACACCGGATCGCACAGCACGTCGTAGCGGCCCGCGACGAGTTGCATGGTGGAGCTGAAATCCCTTGTGCCGCGGGACATCGCGTACTGCACGCCCGAGGTGATCAAGCCGAAGAAGATGCCGGCGATCAGGCCGGTGAGCAGCGAGCCCCACGCGTTCGTGCCGAAAAGCCCGAGCACCAGGCCGATGAACAGACCCAGCCACGCCCCGGTCAGGATGCCGCCGGCGAGCACCCGCGGCCAGGTGAGCCGCCCGGTGACGCGCTCCACCTGCATCAGGTCGACACCCACGATGGTCACGTGCTGCACCGGAAACTCTTGATCCGACAGGTAATCGACGGCGCGCTGCGCCTCGGCATAGGTCGGGTACGAACCGATGGGCCAGCCCTTGGGCGGGGTCGGCAATCCGGGCTGACCACCCGGGCCCGGGGTCCGGTCAGGCTGCAGCGGATTCGTCATGCCCCTGGTCTCCTGTCACTCGCCGCGGAACGCACTTCGGCTACCACGATGCCATGAACTCGTGCGCTAGGTTGGTCGGCATGACAAGTCCGGGCGGGCAGTCGGGCCAACCCTCCTGGGATCCGTCGAGACCGGCCGGATCCGTGCCGCCGCCGACCGGCACCGATGCCGAAGCGACCAGCGACTACCCGGTGTACGAGTACCCGGCGATCGAAGAGCCGGGGCCCACTTCCGCGCCCTGGCAGCAGGGTCCGCCCGCGCCCGCGCCACAGGTCCCACCGCAGCCACCGACGGGTCCGTTTCCGGTGCCTCCCGGGCCGCCGTCCATGCCTCCCGGCCCGCCGCCGGGGTTCTACGGTGCGCCGCCTGCCGGGCCGTACGGCCCGCCGCCGGGCGCGGCACCGCCGGGATACCTGCCACCGGCCGGATACCTGCCGCCCCCGCTGTACTCGTCGTATCCGGCGCCGAAGTCGAACGACGGCATGGCCATCGGGTCGCTGGTGTCGTCGCTGGTCGCCTTGCCGCTCTACTTCATCTGCTTCGTATTCGGCCCGGTCGGTTCTGTACTGGGCATCGTGCTGGGCACCGTGGCCTTGGCACAGGCGAAAGGCCGGCCGCGCACCAGCGGCAGAACCATGGCCATCGCGGGCATCGTCATCGGTGCCGTCACGCTCGTCGTCGGCCTGGTCGGCTTCCTGCTGTTGGTCGACTGGGCCTCACGCCAAGAACCGACCTTGTGATCGGCGCCCGCGTGAACCGGCTGGCGGTCGGCTCGATCGTGTGCGCGCTGACCGGCGTGGTGTTCGGCCCCCTGGCGCTCATCGGCGTCGGGCTCGGCGTGGTGGCCTACGAGCGCATCCCCGGCAGCGGCACCCGCGGGAGCCTGCTGGCCCTGACCGGCATCGGGTGCGGCGCGCTGGCGTTCCTGCTCAACCTGTTCCTGGTCGTCCGGGTCCTCGGCGGCTAGCCGGCGCGCTCACGCCGGCGGCGTGAACCGCTCACCGGTGCGCGTCATCCCGGCGGCCCGGCCCTTGCCCGCGATCACCAGCGCCATCTTGCGGCTGGCCTCGTCGATCATCTCGTCGCCCAGCAGCACGGCGCCGCGGGCACCGCCCGCCTGCGAGGTGTGCCATTCGTACGCCTCGAGAATCAGCTCGGCATGGTCGTAGTCGGCCTGCCGCGGACTGAAGATCTCGTTTCCGGCGGCGATCTGGTCGGGGTGCAGCACCCACTTGCCGTCGTACCCCAGCGCCGCGGTCTGCCCCGCGACGCGCGTGAACGCCTCGGTGTCCTTCACCTTGAAATACGGGCCGTCGATCGCGTTGATGCCGTGGGCCCGCGCCGCCACCAGGATCGTCATCAACACGTGGTGATAGGCATCGCCGACGCCGTAACCGACGGGCTGCTCGCCGACGACGAGGGTGCGCATGTTGAGGCTCGCCATCAGATCGCCCGGCCCGAAGATCAGTGCCTGCACCCGCGGCCCGCCGGCGATGGCGTGGGCGTTCACGAGCCCCTTGGCGTCTTCGATCTGCGCCTCGATGCCGATGCCCCCGACCGGCAGCCCGAGCGTGCGCTCCAGTTGGGTCAGCAACAGATCGAGCGCCTGCACGTGCGAGACGTCGCTGACCTTCGGCAGCACGATGATGTCCAGCACGCCGCCGCCGTGCGCCACCGCGGTGACGACCTCGATCACGTCTGCATACGTCCATGGCGTGGTCCAGTCGTTGACCCGGAGGCCGCGCAGCTGGCCCGCCCAGCCCGGCTCGCACAACGCCTGCGCCACCCGGGTCCGCGCCGCGGCCTTGGCGTCCGCAGCCACCGCGTCCTCGAGGTCGAGGAACACCTGATCGGCAGGCAGCGTCTTGGCCTTGGCGATCATCTTGTCGCTACTACCCGGAACGGACAGGCAGGTACGGCGGGGCCGATACAGGTTCTCCACGACCCCACTCTCTACCCTGTGGAGCATGGTGGCGGTCAACAGGGTCTACGTGGCCAGACTCGCTGGACTGGTCGTGCTGGGCCCCGACGGCGAGTCGGTCGGCCGGGTCCGCGACGTGGTCGTGAGCATGGGCATCGTCCGCCAGCAGCCGCGGGTGCTCGGCCTCGTCGTGGAATTGACCACGCGCCGAAGGATTTTCGTCCCGATCCTGCGGGTGACGTCCATCGAGCACAACTCGGTCACCCTCACGGGGGCGACGATCTCGCTGCGCCGGTTCGAGCAGCGCCCCGGCGAGGCCCTGGTCCTCGGGCAGATTCTGGACACCCGCGTCCGCGTCACCGACCCGGAGCTCCAACAGCTCGCCGGCGTCGACGTCGTCGTGGTCGACCTCGCGATCGAGCAGGCCCGGTCGCGCGACTGGCTGGTCACCCGTGTCGCCGTGCGCCACCGCCGCCTGGGCCGGCGCACCACGGTGCACGTTGTCGACTGGAAGAACGTCACGGGGCTGACGCCGTCGGCGCTCGCGCTGCCGGGACAGGGCGTGGCGCAGCTGCTGGAGCAGTTCGAGGGGCAGCGCCCCGTCGAGGTCGCCGACGCCCTGCGCGACCTGCCGGCCAAACGCCGTCACGAAGTCGTCAAGGCCCTCGACGACGACCGCCTGGCCGACATCCTGCAGGAGCTCTCCGAACCCGAACAGGCCGAGCTGCTCAACCAGCTGGGCACCGAGCGCGCCGCGGACGTGCTGGAGGAGATGGACCCCGACGACGCCGCCGACCTCCTCGGTGAGCTCGACGCCACCCGGGCAGCCGTACTGCTGGACCGCATGGACCCCGAGGACTCCGAGCCCGTCCGCCGACTGCTGCAGCACTCCCCCGACACCGCGGGTGGTCTGATGACCCCCGAGCCCGTCGTGCTCACCCCGGATACCACCGTCGCCGAGGCACTGGCCCGCGTCCGCGACCCCGAGCTGACGCCGGCACTGGCGTCGCTGACGTTCGTCACCCGGCCACCGACCGCGACACCGACCGGCCACTACCTGGGCTGTGTGCACACCCAGCGGCTGCTGCGCGAACCGCCGGCCAGCCAGGTCGGCGGCATCATCGACAGCGACCTGCCGGTGCTGTCCCCGACCAGCTCACTGGCCGAGGTCACGCGCTACTTCGCCGCGTACAACCTGGTGTCCGCGCCGGTGGTCGACGACGAGAACCACCTGTTGGGCGCCGTCACCGTCGACGACCTGCTCGACCACCTGCTGCCGTCGGGCTGGCGCAGCGCGGACGAACCGGGGCCGGACTCGACGCAGGCCATCACTGACAACATCTCGGGAGCCGGCCGGTGAGCGAGCCTTCGGCGCGGCAGCGCCTGGACATCCCGCGCACGTCCCGTTTCCGGCTGACGCCGCGGGTCGACGTCGAGGCCGTCGGCCAGTTCAGTGAGTCGATCGCCCGGTTCCTGGGCACGGGCAAATATCTGCTGATCCAGACGGTGATCGTGGTCATCTGGATCGCCTTCAACCTGATCGCGATCAGCCTGCAATTCGACCCGTATCCGTTCATCCTGCTGAACCTGGCGTTCTCGACCCAGGCGGCGTACGCCGCGCCGCTGATCCTGCTGGCGCAGAACCGCCAGGAGAACCGGGACCGCGTGTCGCTCGAAGAGGACCGCAGGCGCGCGGCCCAGACCAAGGCCGACACCGAATTCCTGGCCCGCGAACTGGCCGCGCTGCGACTGGCCGTGGGCGAGGTGGCGACCCGCGACTACCTCCGCCGCGAACTCGAAGAGCTGCGGGCGTTGATTGCTCAGCAGAACGGTGGCAAGGGCGGATCCGGCAAACGCAAGACCGGAAAATCCCGGCCGCCGGTCGAGGACGACGACGCTTTCGGCGGCCCCGCGGCCGAGTCCGCCGACTCCGCCACCGCGGCCGAATGAGAGATTCCACTCTGCGGAATCAATAGGCCGACAACCGACCGCGGAGTAGGTATGGTGACTTGGATCACAACACAGGTCACCGGGGTCACTCCGGTATTCCACTTTCATAGGATGGCTTAGTGCACAACGGGGGCGACACCGCTGATTTCGCGGACGACGCTGCGCCTACTACCGAATCACACGCACTTTCCGGCGAATCCGGGCTGGTTGACGACGCCATCGAGGATTACGACGCCGCCGTCGGTGACGACACCGACGCCGTTGCTGAACCCGCACCCGGCCGTCGCCGGCAGATCGCCAAGGCGCTGCGCCGGCCGCTGGCCGGTGTCGCCGTCGTCGCGCCGCTGGTCCTGATGCTTGCCGTCGGTGGTTCGGCGCCGACTCGGCAAACAACCGCGCACAACAGCGCCACCACGGGCGTCACGCCGCTGGCGGCCGTCACCCCCACCACGCCCGGCCCCCGCAACCGGGCCGGTATGACGGTCGTCGCGTCCGATCAGATGCCCCGCGCGCTGCACATGGACCCCACCACCGCCCTGTCACCGCCGCCGGCGTCGCTGGTGATGGCGCCCGGCGGTCTGCGCATCCCGCCGGTCGTCCTCAACGCCTACCGCACCGCCGAGAAGATCATGGCGACCAACGCACCGGGCTGCGGGATCAGCTGGAACCTGCTGGCCGGTATCGGCCGCATCGAGTCGGGCCACGCCAACAGCGGCGCCACCGACGCGCGGGGCACCGCGCTCACCCCGATCCTGGGGCCCGTCCTCGACGGCACGCTGGCCGGCAACGAGGTCATCGTGCAGAGCATCTCGGCCGGACGCGTGACCTATGCCCGGGCGCTGGGGCCCATGCAGTTCCTGCCCGGCACGTGGGCCCGGTACGCCGCGGACGCTGTCGGCGACGGCAAGCCCGACGTGCAGAACGTCTACGACGCCTCCCTGGCCGCGGCCCGCTACCTGTGCAGCGGCGGGCTGAACCTGCGTGATCCGTCCCAGGTGCTGACCGCGATCCTGCGCTACAACAACTCGATGCCCTACGCCCAGAACGTGCTCGGCTGGGCCAAGGCCTACGTCACCGGCATCGCGCCGGTCGACCTGCCGCCGATCGTCGGCCCGCCGCCCGCCATCGGCGACCAGCACCTGGACAACCCCGAGGGACTCGGGCCGGGGCTGCCGATCAACGCGATGGGACTGCCGTCCGACGACCCGCTGGCGATGACGCCCGCGCTGCAGATGGGCCGCATGGGTCCGCTGCCCGGGCCGGCCGAACCGAAACAGAACTGCGCGGTCTTCTGCCTGCAGGGCGGCCCCTCGCCGAGCGCCGTGCCCGTCCCCGCCCCGGATGCCCCGGCGCTGGACGCCCCGGCGCCGAACCCGTTCGGGCTGCCGCCGTTCCAGTTGCCGCCGGCCCCGCTCGCGCCCGCACCCGCGCCCGTCGCGCCGCTGCCTCCGGGTCCCATCCCGATCACCGCGGTCGGCGTCGGCACCCCGGCCGCCGGCCCGGTCGGCGCCGCACCGGGACCCGCGCCCGGCCCGGCAGCGGTCCCGGCAGTGCCGGCTCCCGCCGGCCCGTTGCCCGCGGAAGCCATGGGTCCGCCGCCGCCCGCCTTCCCGGGCCTACCCTGACCAGCTGCCGGTGCGCTGACCGGCAGTTATAAACTCGCGAGTAATGTCTGCTGAGCTGAAAGCCGCTGTGCGCGCCGCACTGGGCAAAGTCATCGATCCTGAACTGCGCCGTCCGATCACCGAGGTCGGGATGGTCAAGGACGTGACGGTCGAGTCCGACGGCGCGGTGCACGTCGAGATTTACCTGACCACGTCGGCCTGCCCGAAGAAGACCGAGATCAGCGATCGGGTCACCGCGGCCGTCACCGACGTGCCGGGCACCGGGGCCGTCAAGGTGACCCTCGATGTGATGAACGACGAGCAGCGCGCCGAACTGCGCAAGCTGCTGCGCGGCGACGACAAAGAGCCGGTCATCCCGTTCGCCCAGCCCGGCTCGTTGACCCGGGTGTACGCGGTGGCGTCGGGCAAGGGAGGCGTCGGCAAGTCCAGCGTGACGGTGAACCTGGCCGCCGCGCTGGCCGCCAGGGGCCTGTCAGTCGGCCTCCTCGACGCCGACATCTACGGCCACTCGGTGCCCCGGATGATGGGTGTGCAGGATCGTCCCACCCAGGTGGATTCGATGATCCTGCCGCCGGTTTCGCACGATGTGAAGGTCATCTCCATCGCGATGTTCACCCAGGGCAACACCCCGGTGGTGTGGCGCGGGCCGATGCTGCACCGCGCGCTGCAGCAGTTCCTGGCCGACGTGTACTGGGGCGACCTCGACGTCCTGCTGCTCGACCTGCCGCCCGGCACGGGCGACATCGCCATCTCGGTGGCGCAATTGATCCCCGGCGCCGAGATCCTCGTCGTCACCACACCGCAGATGGCCGCCGCCGAGGTCGCCGAGCGCGCCGGCGCCATCGCGGTCCAGACCCGTCAGCGCATCGTCGGCGTGGTCGAGAACATGTCCGGACTGACCCTGCCCGACGGCACCACGATGCAGCTGTTCGGCGCGGGCGGCGGCGCGCAGGTCGCCGAAAGCCTCACGCGCACAGTCGGTGCCGAGGTTCCGCTGTTGGGCCAGGTCCCGCTGGACCCGCAGCTCGTGAGCGCCGGCGACACCGGTGTGCCCCTGGTGCTGTCCGATCCCGACTCGGCTGCCGGAAAAGCACTGCGCGGTGTCGCCGACAAATTGTCCAGCCGCAAGCGCGGACTGGCGGGCATGTCGCTCGGGCTCGACCCGGCCGGGCGCTGACCCCTCCCTCGTCCGACAGGAAACCTCAAGTGACACATATCCATACGCGCAGCGGCGCACAGAACGTCGGCCTGCTGAGCGTGGCGGCCTACCGCCCGGGCCGCGTCGTCACCAACGACGAGATCTGTCAGACCATCGAGTCGTCGGACGAGTGGATCTACTCCCGCACCGGTATCAAGAACCGGCGATTCGCCGGTGCCGACGAGTCCGCGGTCACGATGGCGTGCGAGGCCGGGCGCCGGGCCTGTGCCGCGGCGGAGCTGTCCGGCTCGGACATCGACGCCGTCATCGTGGCCACCAGCACCAACTTCCGCAACACCCCGCCGTGCGGTCCCCAGGTCGCCACAGAGATTGGCGCACAGGGCATTCCGGCGTTCGACATCGCCGCGGGCTGTGCGGGATTCGGTTACTCGCTGGGCGTGGCCGCCGACATGATCCGATCCGGTAGCGCGGGCCGCATCCTCGTGGTGGGCTCGGAGAAGCTGTCCGACGCCATCGACATGACCGACCGCAGCAATGCCTTCATCTTCGCCGACGGCGCCGCCGCGGTGGTCGTCGGACCGACCGAGGAGCAGGGCATCGGGCCGACCGTCGCCGGCAGCGACGGCGAGCAGTCCAGTGCCATCGTGCAGGACCTCAGCTGGATCGACTACACCGAGAACCCCTCCGGCCCAAGGCCTTTCCTGCGCATGGAGGGCCAGACCGTCTTCCGATGGGCGGCCTTCCAGATGGTCGACGTCGGCAAGCGCGCCATCGCTGCTGCCGGCCTGACGGTCGACGACATCGACGTGTTCATCCCCCATCAGGCCAACGGCCGGATCAACGAGCTGCTCACCAAGGGGCTCGGACTCAGCCCGGAAACCGTTGTCGCCCAAGATATCCAGGATGCCGGCAACACGTCGGCCGCCTCGATTCCGCTCGCGATGTACACCCTGCTGGACACCGGTGAGGCAAAGCCGGGCAGCGTTGCGCTACTGCTGGGGTACGGCGCGGGCCTGGCATACGCCGCCCAGGTGATCCGGCTCCCCGGGTAGCACTCAGCCCGCCACGGCGGCCAGTTTGCGCTTCTCCTCGTAGAACCGCGCGCGCTCGTCGAGCATGCCCAGGAACCCGATCAGTTCCTCGCGCGCTCGCTCACCGACCGGTCCGAAATCGCCCCGCTCGAAGACGTTCCAGAAGCGCAGCACCGGCACCAGCACGTCGTCGTGGTGGATGCGCAGGTCGTAGATGCCGGCCTTGGCGATGGTGAGCGCGTTCTTCGCGAAGTCGGCCATGCCCAGACCCGGCATGGCGAAGTTGATGACCTCGTCGCGGATGGCGACCATCGCGTCGTCCGGGGCGATGTCGAGCGCCGCGGCCATCAGGTTGCGGTAGAAGACCATGTGCAGGTTCTCGTCGGCCGCGATCCGGGCCAGGAGCTGGTCGGCCAGTGGGCATCCCGAGGCCCGGCCGGTGTTGCGGTGCGAGACGCGGGTGGCCAACTCCTGGAACGACACATAGGCCAGCACCGACAACGCGCTGCGGTCCCCCGCGTCATAGCCGGCGACGGTGTGCTCCATGCGAAGCCGTTCCAGGGCAACGGGATCGACGCCGCGGGTGACCACCAGGTAGTCCCGCAGCGCGATGCTGTGGCGGCCCTCCTCGGCCGTCCACTGCCCGATCCAGGTGCCCCATGCCCCGTCACGGGAGAAACGGGTGGCGATCTCGCGGTGGTACGACGGCAGGTTGTCCTCGGTCAGCAGGTTGACGGTCAGGGCCGTCTTGGCGACCGGGTCGAGCGGCGAGTCCTCCGGCTGCCAGTCTTCGCCACCGAGGAACGCGAAGTCCCGCCCGCGGCTCCACGGGACGTAGTCGTGCGGGAACCATTCCCGCGACATCTCGAGGTGCCGGTCGAGGTTCTGCGCGACGACGGGCTCCAGTTCGTACAGCACGGCGGCCTGGGTATCCATGGGTCATTCCCTTCATCGGTGGTCGGCGTCAGGTCCACACCCTCTCGAACCTACGGTACCGTAACCTACGGTAGCGTAGGTTAGCGTTCGATGACCAGACGGTGACGACCACTTCATGAAAAAAGCCCGGCCTGTGGCATGACCACAGACCGGGCTTTGCCCGGGTAACCCCGAGAAACCCGTCAGCCCCGCAGTGCCGACACGAAGATCGCGGGCAGTTTGGCCCAGCTCGGCTTGCCGGCGAACGCGGTGAGGAGCCGGCCGGTCGAAGCGGCCGTACGGTTGTTGACGAACCACGGCGGCTTCGGCGAGATCGACAGCTCGCCGCCGATCAGCGAGCGCGGCGACGGGCGGAACGGCCCCCGCACCACGGTGCGCTCGGGCTTCTCGATCAGGAAACCGTTGTGCACCACACCGATTCCGCTCTGCACGTCATCGAGCGTGTGCCCGGGGAAGGCGCCCCAGGTGGCGTGCGGCGTCAGGTAACCGACGCCGGTCCAGGCGTTCACCGCGATGGTGCCGTAGTGCAGCGCCTCGATCATGGCGTCGAAGGCCTTTTCCAGCGCCTTGATGGTGGCGGGCGCCGCGACGATGTTGACGCCCAGCGTGCCGACGAAGTCCTCGTTGGCCAGGCGGGTGGCCTCGCGGAGGAACTCGACGCCGTCGCTGTCGAGGTCGACGACGCCGTACACCGGCGAGAAGTACTCGGTGCCCAGCAGCGCGGTGCGGTCCTCGGGGTCCACCACCAGCACGCGGTCACCGAGGCGCTGGGCTTTCGGGTAGGCGGCCTCGGCGCTGGCGACGCGCGCATCGGAGCCCGGGTAGTAGGCGGCGCGGTTGGGCGCGGCGGCGATGGCCTTGGTCAGGGCCGCGACGAACTCGTCGCGCTGCGCCCACTTCGAGGACAGCACCACGACCTGCGACGCCACGCAGTTGTAGCCGTTGTTGTGCAGCCGCTGGGTGGCGATGTGGTTGGCCTGGAACGCGATATCGGCCTTGCTCCACTTGCCGGGCACCACGATGGTCGGCGACACCCCGCCGAGCTCGCTGGTGATGTCCTTGTGGAGGATCGGCTCGCCCGCGGCCTTGCGCCGGGCACCCTCTTCGCCGACGCCGAAGACAATGGCGTCGTGCGTCAGGGCACTGCCCGTCATGTGCACGTGGTCGACCGCGTCGTGCTGCACCAGGTAGGTGCCGACGTCGGCGCCCCCGGTGAGAATCCGCACCGCGCCGAGCTCGATGAACGGCGCCAGCACCTTGGTCAGCACCGGCAGGATCGGATCGGTGACCGGGTTGAGCTTGAGCGCCACCACGCGGTTGTTGGCGATCAGCTCGTAGACGGTGTCGAGCGGGGCGATCGACGTGATGTTTCCGGCGCCGAGCACGACGCCGATTCCGTTGGTCTTACCGGGATCCCGCTGCGCCAGACCGGCGGTCCGTAGCGCCTCGTCGCGACTGACACCCGGCTGCAGCCACACCTCGGCACTGAATCCGGACAGCAGGAGCTTGTCGAAGACGTTGAGCGGCAACACGTTCACGGTCGTCCGGCCCGCTGCGGTGCTGAAGTCGGCCCCGTCCAGCGGGCTCTTGCCGGCCTCCAACTTGGCCAGGCTCGCGGACAGTGCGGCCGCCCCGGCCGCCAGCGGGTACGGGCCGGAAATCCACTCCTCACCGACCAGCGGCGACTCCGGATTCAGTTGCTTGATCCGGATCGCGGCCTCGACCCACTCGGCGCCGTGCTGCACCGCCAACTGCTGCACGTCGTCGAGAATCTCCCGCCGGCGCGCCAGAGGCGTTGCCGCCCAAGCCTTCTCGCCTTCGGCGAGCTCATTCAGCGCCTGATCCACCAGGGCCGTGTACGCGATGTCCGTCATATGCTGAATTCTCCCGGTGGTGCGGTCGGTATGGGCCGGAATCAGCCGGCGTGTGCTTCGAATTCCAGCAGCGCGTCGCTGTGGTTGTGCTCGTACGGCTTGGGGCCCTGCCCGAGTGCCCGCTTGGCCAGCAGCGCCTGATACTGCTCGAAGGGCGTGGTCCGGCCCCACTTCGCGCGGGCCTCGGCCGGCGTGTAGGTGACGGGGTTCTGGGCCGGGATCTTCATCAGCGTCGGGCCGACGATCGGCGTGGTGTGCGGGGTGGTGAAGTCCAGGATCGCCAGTTCCAGGCGCGGGATGCCCGCGACCGCCCGCAGCAGTGGCCGCGCGATGAGCTTGGCGATGACGTCGTCGGAGTAGTTCTGCGGGATGCCGCCGAGGGTGCGCATCCACTTCGGCATGGTCGCGATGATGGCCCGGCGCATCGGCCAGTTGAACACGCGGCGCATCCAGCTCGGCACCCGCTCGGGCAGGATGTGATAGCCCAGGTCGACGAGGTAGTTCATCATGTTCTGGGCCACCTCGGAGCCGGCCATCTGCGGCCGGTACTGCTCGAAGTACTGCTGGATGCCCTCGCGCGTGCGCGGCACGTCGTCGGGGTTGATGGTCTGGAATTCCGCGGCCCGCGCGCACTCTTCCCAGTACTGCAGTTCCTCGGCCTCGGTCAGCTTGCCCGGCCCGAACATCTCATAGGTGTAGAGGATCGAGTGCCACGCGGTCAGGTGGATCCACAGCTGCGAGTACGGGTCGTTGGCGTCGAACGGCTTGCCGGTGATCGGCTCGGTGCCGATGGCCTTGCCGTGGATCTTGACCAGAATCTCCGAGGCATCCAGGACCGCCTCGGCGTCACCGAACGCCACCAGGGCGAAGTACTGCATGGTGCGGTCGTAGCGCAGCCGGGTGCGGGCGTACACCTGACCACTGGCATCGACCGCCGCGGCGAGGTACGGGTCGAGGTGCTCGATGGTCACGGCGCGGGCGAAGCCCAGCAGCAACGAGGTCGGGTAGCTCCACACCCGCCAGGTGACCGAGTCGGGTCCGAAGAATCCGTAGTCGACCGCGGGCGTCAGTTTCGTGTCCGCAACCGGCAGACCGGCGACCCGGCGAAAAGTGGCGACAGCATCCATCGTCGTTCCCCTTTGAACATGAAGGCGCCCACCGGCGCGGTTTCGTAAATGGTACGGCACGTACCACTAGATAGCCAGAGTCCCACTGATTGGCTGCATCAGGTAACTCCCGGGCAGGTACATGAGGTAAACAAGGAGCCATGGCGGATGCCACCACCGGTCGCTGGGCCGGCCAACGCGAGCGCAGGCGCGCTGAGTTCATCGACGCTGCCCTCGTCGTGATCGAGCAACACGGGCCCCAGACCTCGACCGAGCAGATCGCCGCCCACGTCGGCGTCAGCCGGACCAAGCTCTATCGGCACTTCGTCGACGCCGCGGACCTGCAACGCGAGGTCGCGCACCGGACCAGCGAGATGATCACCGCCGAACTCGCGCCGGTGTGGCGGCCCGAGGGCAGCATGGCGCAGATCGTCAGGGCCGGCGTGAGCGCGCACGTCCACTTCCTGACGCAACACCCGAACCTGTACCGGTACCTGCAGCGATGCTCCATCGATGAGGGCTTCAACGCGTTCGCCGACATCAAGATCACCATCGCCAACCTGCTGACCGCGGTCCTCAAGGTGTACGTGGCCGCCTTCGATGTGAAGGCTGATGCCGAGCGGTTGTCGTATGGCATCGTCGGCCTCGTCGAGACCGCCGCGGGGCACTGGCTCGAACAACCGCTGCGCGACACCCAGGACGCGCTGGTCGACGACCTGACCCGCTGGATCTGGTTGATGCTCGACGACTCACTGCGCGCGGGCGGCGTCTACGTCGCCGCGGACGAAATCCTGCCGCCGGCAGCAGAGATCGCCGAGAACGCCGATCGCTACCGCGACCCGGCCCGCCTGCAGGCCCTGAATCTCTAGCGGCGTCAGGTCGCGTCGGGGTCGAACTGCGGCGTCTGCGACTGCGGGGCCGCCCCCGGAGCGCCCGGTGTGGGCGGGATGCCGTTGACCTCGGGCGTGGTCAGCGGCTTGGTCTGGTCCGGCGGCGCGGGAGTGTCGAAGGCGCTGGTGAGGAACGAGTCGTCACCGTCGAGCAGATGCTTGGTCAGCGCCGCGCGCGGTGTCATGCCGCGCAGTTTCTGCAGCTCACTGAGGGGCTGGCGCAGGTCCTCGAACTCCGGCCCGAGATCCTGACGCAGCTGACTGGTCGCACCGCTGAGGTACTCGCGCACCTGTTTGAGGCTGCCGGCCGTCCACCGGATGGCGCCGGGCAACCGCTCCGGGCCCAGGATCACGAGGCCCGCGATGACCAGCACGAGCATCTCGCCCCATCCGATGTTGCCGAACATCAGCTGGCCGGGGTGTCTGCGTTGGGAACGACGGTGAGCGTCACGTGCCGGCCGTCGCGGATCACCTCGATGGGCGCGGGCTGACCGATCTGCAGCTGACGCACCGCGACCACGAACTCGTCGGCGTCGGCGACCTTGCGGTTGCCGACCTTGACCACGACATCGTTCTCGAGGATGCCGCCCTTCTCCGCGGGGCTGCCGGCGACGACGTTCACGACCTGGGCGCCCGAGGCGACCTTGTCGCTGGCCGACTTGGCGTTGAGGCCCAGCGTCGGGTGGAAGATCTTGCCGTCCTTGATCAGCACCTCGACGGTGGCCTTGACCTCGTTCACGGGGATGGCGAAGCCCAGACCACTTGCGCTGTCGGACAACGACTTTCCGGCCGTGTTGATCCCGATGACCTCGGAGTTCATGTTGATCAGCGGGCCACCCGAGTTGCCGTGGTTGATCGAGGCGTCGGTCTGGATGCCATCGATGACGGTGTCGGTGTCGGAGCCTTCACCGGACAGCGGCACCGGACGGTGCAGCGCGCTGATGATGCCGTGCGTGACGGTGCTGCGCAGACCCAGCGGGGCGCCGGCCGCGATGACCTCGTCGCCGACCTTGACCTTCTCGGCGTCACCGAACTTCGCCACGGTCAGGTTGTCGACGTTGTCGACCTTCAGCACCGCGAGGTCGGTCTTGGGATCCCGGCCGACGAGGTTCGCCGGCACCTGCTTGCCGTCGTTGAACACCACGGAGATGTGGTACTGGCTGGGGTTCTTGGCCGCGTCGGAGATGACGTGGTTGTTGGTGACGACGTAGCCGCGGCCGTCGACCACGACGCCGGAGCCCTGCGATCCGTCGGTGTCGCCCATCGCCTCGATGGTGACCACCGAATCCGCCACGGCGGCAGCGACTTTCGCGAACCGGCCCTCGGGCAGGTCGCCGCCGTCACTGGTCTTCAAGGTGACCTTGGATGTGGTGAAGGCCTCGACCACCTCGGCGGTCTTGCGCCCGACGACACCGCCGAGCACGCCGATGACCAACGCCAGCAGGGCCAGCACCGCAAGCGCCGTCATGGAGACCTTGCGGCCGAACAGCACGTCACGCACACCGAGCTTGCCGACAGGAGCGGCGACCACCACCGGCGGCGGCGGGGGCAGTGCCGGGGTGCCGAGCGACGGCGCGGCCGACGGATCCCGCCACGGGTCGGCAACAGCGTCGTCGTCGTCGTCCTGGGCCTCGGCCTCCAGCGCGCCGGCGTCGGCGGGGTGGCGCTGCAGGGAATCGACGCCTCCGGCGGGCCGGCCGAAGGCTTCGGCGAGCACGGGATCGGGCGCCTGGTTGGTCGGGGTGTACTCGCCCTGGTTACGAATCTGATCCTCGGCGAGGAAGGAACCGGTGAAGCCCTCTGGCCGGCCGAACGCGCGCTGCGACGCCGGGTCCACCGGGGTACGCGTCACCGGACGCGGAGCCAGACGGGGGCGATCTCCGGACATGTCCTGATTCGTCACCGGTTTCCACTCCCCATCTGCTGGCTCTATCCGCACGACCCGCATTGACGGGCGTCTCGGTCACTCAAAAATTCAGGGTCAACCCTACCGGCGCCGACGACGTTCCCGCGGCGGCCGATCGGCAAAGTCCTGGTCATCGATTCCGGATGTCTGTATTTCCGCGAACTGCATCGATGTGTCGTTGGGGATGTTCGCCAACGCACCCAGCAACGCAGTGGGCGCGATGATCGGGCACGAATCGCGCAATGCGCTCCGGGCCTGGCCCTGGGCATCGACCTCGGCGGCGCAATCCGGGCACTGAGACAGGTGGTGGGCGGCGCGCAGATGCGCACCCATCTGCAGCTCACCATCGACGAAAGCGGCGATGGCCTCGATCGACAGGTGCTCCGTCGACCCGAAGCGGCGTGGGCCGACGGGTCCGTCAGTCTGGGAGGCGAACTGCGCGGGTAGCCAGGAGAACGCACGACGGAACAACTGTCCCCGGTCGACCATCACCGAGCTCCTCTCCGCGCCACGCCTTCGTCCGTGTTGCCGTTACTACTGAATGTAGCGCGACAACCTGGGACGGATACGTCACAACGCTCAGGCGGACTTGGCGGAGATGGCCGCGGCCGCCTCGGAGTAGTCACCCGGATGACTGGCGAGGTACTCGCGCAGCGCCTGCCGGCCCCGGTGGATACGGCTGCGCACGGTGCCGAGCTTGACGTCGAGCGTCGCGCCGATCTCCTCGTACGACAGACCCTCGATGTCACACAGCACCACGGCGGCGCGGAACTCCGGCGGCAGCGAGTCGAGCGCGGCCTGAAGGTCCGGTCCCAGCCGCGAGTCGTGGTACAGCTCCTCGGGGTTCGGGTCATCGGCGGGCACGCGGTCGTAGTCCTCGGGCAGCGCCTCCATACGGATGCGGGTGCGGCGGCGGACCATGTCCAGGAACAGGTTGGTCGTGATGCGGTGCAGCCAGCCTTCGAAGGTGCCGGGCTGGTAGTTCTGCACCGAGCGGAACACCCGGATGAACGTCTCCTGAGTGAGGTCCTCGGCGTCCTGCGGGTTACCCGACAGGCGGTAGGCCAGCCGGTACACCCGGTCGGCGTGCTGGCGGACCAGCTCGTCCCAGGACGGCATGGTGGCCACATCACCGGTGGCATCGAAGACGGCGGTGCCCGTCAATTCGTCGCTGACTTCAGCCCAATCCACTTCGGCTTCGGCGACCGGGACATGGGACATGTGGGTCGGGGCGAGCTTTGTGGGGGCCGGCATGGCGGTCGTGGCAATCTCCAGTTCCGTAGTTTCCGCGTCGTTGGCACATGACGCATCAGCAGAAACCGGTACCTGGAGTCCGATATTCCCGATCCCGCGGATGTCCGGCGACTGCCGGACTCCGGAATCGGCTTGCAGATCGTTCACACTCGCGTGCATGGCGATTACGGTTCCCCACCCTGGTGAGGTTGATGTATGAGCAAACTGAACTTTTCCTGAGAAACCCCGCGTCGGCTCCATGACCTGCGAATACCCGTTATATGTTCGCCAAAACTTAACCTTGCGCCTCGGGCGTGGCGCGTCGCCGCTCAGGATTGCTCCGCCGCCGCCCGAGAGCGCGGCCGTATTGCGCGTGTACTGAGCGGCGGCACGCTGGGCGTTCGTTACGCTGCGCACATGTCCAGCACCGATGACCCGACGGTTTCGGCCGGTAGCAACCAGCCTGACCCGGCGCAGCCGGCCCCGGCGGCACCCGCGCAGGCACCGGCCCAGCCCATCGCTGCTGCCGCTCCCAAAGCGAGCACGGCCGAGGCCATCGTCAAGCACGCCGAGCGGTCCATCACCGAAGAACCCATCACCGCCGCGGCCCGGGAGCGGGCCGAGGAGAGTGGGGCCAACCCCGTCACCCCGGCGGTCGGCGCACTGCTGAGCGTGCTGGCGAAGATCGCGTCGGCCAAGGCCGTCGTCGAGGTCGGCACCGGGGCCGGCGTCAGCGGACTGTGGCTGCTGTCCGGCATGCGCGAAGACGGCGTGCTGACCACCATCGACATCGAGCCCGAGCATCAGCGGCTGGCCAAGCAGGCGTTCGTCGCCGCGGGTGTCGGGCCGTCGCGGACCCGGCTGATCGTGGGCCGCGCGCAGGAAGTGCTCACCCGGCTGGCCGACGAGTCCTACGACCTGGTGTTCATCGACGGCGAGCCCGTCGACCAGCCGCAGTTCGTCACCGAGGGCGTCCGCCTGCTGCGACCGGGCGGCGTGATCGTGGTGCACCGCGCCGCGCTCGGCGGCCGTGCCGGCGACGCCGCCGCCAACGACCGCGACGTGACGGCCGTGCGGGAGGCCACCCGCGCCATCGCCGAGGACGAGCGGCTGACCCCGGTCCTGGTTCCTCTGGGCGACGGGCTCCTGGCCGCCGTCCGCGACTAGTGTCCTGCGCCGTAAATTAGTTGATTAATTGTAGAATTGGCGGGTGGGAACCAGGGGTAGGCCGGTAGTCGAG